>JAIDEM010000201.1 GCA_029054825.1 Prevotella sp.
CTTTCAGACGGTCTATGACATGGCTCTGGCGCGAGATTTCCGTGAGTCGGCTTGATGTCGACAAGGCCTTGTACTTAACATCCGTGAGCTCCTTCTTCAGCTTGTCTATCTCCAGAAGGCTCTTCTGGCAGCTGTAACGGTTGGATATGTAGAATATAACGAAGCAGGCAATAAGGAGCATCAGCCACACCTGACGCCGGAGTATCTGTGCTGTAAAAAAGTCACCACCGAGAATCTTGATGATAGAGATGTCGCGGCCATGCCTCGTGTCTTCCTCACGTGCCTGCTTTTCCAGCGCCTCACGAAACGTAGCCTCCGGCCTCTGCGACGGAGCACCATCAGGCTTTTCGCTCTTCGGATAGCCGGATTCCGTGGAGACACTGTCCTTCTGTGCTGCAGACGGTTCCGCAGCACGGGGGGCAGGCATCACCTCCTCGTTGGTTATTATGAGTTCGTCATCTTTCATCTTTTCTCTGCAATGCGCAGCTTTGCACTGCGGCTTCTTGGATTGGCTATCTGTTCTTCTTCCATAGGGACAATCGGCTTTCCCGACACAAGATTATATGGAGCGGTGGATCTTCCGAAGAAGTCCTGCTCACGCCTGCCCTCTATATTTCCCGTCTTCATGACATTCTTCACCATACGGTCCTCGAGTGAATGGTATGTGATTACCGCCAGTCTTCCTCCCGGTTTCAGGAGCTCCCCGGCAGCAAGCAGCATCTCGCGGAGCGCGTCCATCTCGTGATTGACTTCTATGCGGAGAGCCTGGAACAGACGTGTGACATCCTTCTTCTCCCGTTCACGCGGAAAACATCTCCGTGTAGCGTCAAGCAGATCCTGTGTGGTGACTATCGGCTTTTCCGCCCTTGCCCTGACGATGCTTGCGGCTATCTTGCGCGACTGTTTCAGTTCGCCGTAGAGATAGATGACATCTGCAAGGCGGCTCTCGTCATATTCGTTGACGATGTCTGCCGCAGTCTTTCCTCCACGCTTGTTCATGCGCATGTCCAGCGGCGCATCAAAGCGGAAAGAGAAGCCACGGCTCTCGTCGTCGAAGTGATGGCTTGAGACACCAAGGTCGGCAAGTATGCCGTCCACACCGTCCACACCGTAGTATCTCATCCAGTTTTTCAGATAGCGGAAATTGGAGCGCACGAACGTCCAGCGGCTGTCTCCAGCGAGCCTTGTGCCGTCCTCACGCGTCACCTCCGCATTCCTTTCCGCATCGGCATCCTGGTCAAAGGAGAACAGTCTCGCATCGGCATCCATACGGGAAAGCATATCTCTCGAATGTCCGCCGCCGCCGAATGTCACGTCAATGTATACGCCACCCTTGCCGATGGCAAGACCATCGACACTCTCCTTTAGGAGAACCGGTACATGATATGTCTGATTATCGTTCTGCAATTTTGCGTACAAAGTTACGAAAATTTCTCTACACCACACTATTTTTATACAAACTTTTTTCCAAAAATATTTTCTTTCTTAAAATATGTGTTTTTTTTACATGAAAAGACAAAAATGTGAAATAATATCATTACCTTTGCAAAGCGTTACAACTATGGAGAAAACCATTGACATAGACAATCTGTTGAGAAGCAAAATGGGGGACAGGAGCAACCTGTTGCCACGCTGTATCGTCAAATGGCTGAAACGTATCCTCCACGAAGACGAGGTAAACCTCTTCCTCCATGAGCACCGCGACGAGAAAGGGGTGCCATGGCTTCAGAGCTGCGTGGAGTATCTCGGCATGGACCTTCAGATAGAAGGCATGGACAATCTGCCGCCTGCAGACGACGGGCGGCAGTACACGTTTGTATCCAACCACCCTCTCGGAGGAATCGACGGCGTGGCGCTCGGCGCACTTATAGGCAAGCACTACGACGGGAACTTCGCGTATCTCGTCCGCGACGAGCTGATGTTTCTCCCTGGACTCGCGCCGCTCTGCATACCAATCAACAAGACAGGGAAGCAGAGCCGGGCATTCCCTGCCATGGTAGAGGCGGGCTTCGCGTCTGAGAAGCATATGCTGATGTTCCCTGCCGGGCTGTGCTCACGCCGGCAGAAGGACGGGACAATACGCGACACACCATGGACAAAGACCTTTGTCACAAAATCCGTGGAGACCCACCGCGACATCATCCCGATACATTTCGGCGGACAGAACTCAGACAAGTTCTACCGCATAGCGAACATCTGCAAGGCTCTGCACATCAAGTTCAATGTCGCAATGCTTTTCCTTGTCGACGAGATGTATAAGAACCGGAACAAGACTTTCCGCATAAGTATCGGCAAACCTATACCATGGCAGTCACTCGACAAGTCGAAAACACCGATGGAATGGGCGAAAATGATACAGGATACCGTCTATTCTCTATGACGGGACCACAGTCTCAAGGCCACTACTACATAAGAAAAAAAAGACATAGCAACACCCCACGACCAACAACCGAAACCATAACCAACAACCATATATCACAAGACATGGAACAGCCAATAATTCCACCCGTGCCCAAAGAGTTGCTGAAAAGCGAACTGACAGAGGATTGCCAGCTGCGCCTGACCAACAAAAGCCACAACAAGATATATATAATCACTGCACACAACGCACCTAACACGATGCGCGAGATAGGTCGCCTACGCGAGGAAGCGTTCCGCGCTGCCGGCGGTGGAACCGGCAAGGAATGCGACATCGATGAATTCGACACTTGCGAGAACTGCTACAAGCAACTTATCGTATGGAATCCCGAAGAGGAGGAAATCATCGGCGGATACAGGTATCTTGAGGGAGAAGACTGGGAAATGGACAGCAACGGACAGCCTATCCTCGCCACAAGCCACATGTTCCACTTCTCGGAGAAGTTCCTGCGCGAGTACAAAGAGCAGACCGTAGAGCTCGGAAGGTCGTTCGTGACACTCGGATACCAGAGCTCGGAAAAGGGCGCGAAAAGCATCTTCGCCCTCGACAACCTATGGGACGGCCTTGGAGCCATAACCGTAGTCAACCCGAAACTGAAATACTACTTCGGGAAGATGACGATGTATCCGTCATACATACGACGCGGAAGGGACATGATACTGTACTTCCTGAAACAGTTCTTCGGTGACCGTGAAGAACTGATTATACCGATAAAACCGCTGAAAATCGACACTCCCGACTCAGAATTCGAGAATCTCTTCTGCGCAGAGACATTCAAGGAGAACTACCGTATCCTCAACCGCGAGATACGTTCCTTGGGCTACAACATACCGCCGCTCATCAATGCGTACATGAATCTCTCACCTACCATGAAACTCTTCGGCACAGCCATCAACAACGGATTCGGCGATGTCGAGGAGACTGGCATACTAATTGCCGTAGACGAGATATTCGAGCAGAAGCGCGTGCGCCACATCGACTCTTTCATAAAGGACCATCCTGAATGCCGCACCATCACTTCCGGAGCCAATAAGGTCATCTACAAGGACAATGCAACGCAGGGAGAAGAAGACTTCAAGACCATAGGATAAACCGTCTGCAACACACGAAAACAGACTGTAGAACAGGCTCTTCTTGCACAAGACATGTGCGACTATCCCCCTACAGAAAGACATATACTGACACGGGAAGAGGTGTATCGGAGATGTCCGACACACCTCTTCCCGTGTTTTGTGCCTGACGAGACCATCAAACCGCTTTCATACCTACCCAAGCCCGATGTTGCTTACGGACAGACATGCTCCCCAATAAAAGGCTACAAACTCCCGGATACACGGCGTAATCACGCCCCGCACTTCCGCATGGCAGAGACCTTTACGCAGGCAGGACACCCCTAAAATCACAAGCGTCAGCACACTGATACTCAAATATATAGAAAAGACAAAACAAAAGGTGACGTTTCACTATGCGAAACGTCACCTTTTACCATCAAAAGTGTCACCCTTCATCTGCCGAAAGGTTATGTATGGCAATATGCCACAGCTTCTATATCGGCTATTGCAACTATTCCCGCAGAACAGCCTAACCGTCTACCGCGTAATATCCGTAAAACCATATAAACCGTGCAATAACCGCACGGCCGTCATTCACTCGAAAGTCACCAGCCTCACTATCTCCTTGCGAAGGCCATCAGCAGTGATTGCCGTGCCGCAGACGACACCGTCAGGGTCTATGACAAAGAAGGCAGGAATCCAGTTCAGCTGCCAGTTCTTGAACGTAGGGTCTTCACGCGTCTTCTTCAGGTTGCTTATCTGCGGCCATGGGAAACGCTCTTTCCGCAACATATCCTTCCATGCAGCAGGCTGGAAATCAAAGCTGAAGCTGAGCCAGTGCATGTCGTAGCCGTTGGGACGCATGTCCTTCACCTCTTCATACAGTGCTTTCAGCGCAGGTATCTCGCGGCGGCAGTCTCCGCACCAGGTGGCCCAGAAGTCCACCACGACATACGAGCCCTTGTATTGCGCCATGTCGATGACAGCACCGAGGGTGTCCTTTCCTGAGAGAGCCGGAGCCTTGTCGCCGGCTTTCAGGGCAGGGAGATACTTGGCAAGTTCCTCTGCCGTAGGCACGAACTTGTCTTGTGCCGATGCCGTGAAGGCAAGGGCGAGGAATAGAAAGGTAAATAATGTTTTCATTGGTTGTGGGTTGTAGGTTGTGGGTTGTAGGTTATCGTTAGGGTTAAGGTTAATAGCCGGAATAGCCGATATAGGCCGGAATAGAAGAAGTAATATCCGTATAACCGTAAGACCGCTTGCGGTCATCTGCACCTATGATACACGCCGCCGGCATAGGGCTTCACGAAGCCCTGCATCTCCAGTTCGAAGAGCAATGCCGCGGCTTTGCCCACCGTAAGACCGCTCTTCACGGATATCACGTTCAGCTGTGCATCTCCGTCCGCCAGTGTGTCAAGCACCCTTTGGCTGTCTGGCGAGAGCTTTGGGAACGCCTCTAACTGTATGCCTTTCTTGCGTTCCTCCTGCTGCTGGCGTGCCGTCTGCCATCCGAGACTCTCCACTATGTCGCAGGCTGAGGTGAGGAGCATTGCCTTATTGTCGCGTATCAGTGCGTTACAGCCTTCCGACGCCGTATCACATACCCTGCCGGGGAAAGCGAAAACCTCGCGGTTGTAGTCGTTGGCGATGCGTGCCGTGACAAGACTTCCGCCGTGAGCCTTCGACTCCGCGACAACGGTGCAGTCGCCAAGACCTGCCACAATGCGGTTGCGGCGCAGGAAATTGGACTTGCCGCAGCGTGTCCCCGAGGGATACTCGCTGACGACACCGCCGCGAGAGAGCATCTCGGAGGCTATGCCGCGGTGTGACGCAGGATACATCATGTCCAGCCCGTGGGCCACGACTCCTACGGTGGAAATACCGTTGTCGAGGGCGGACTTATGGGCGCAGACGTCAGTGCCGTATGCCAGTCCGCTGAAGATGACGACATCGGGGACAACGGCTTTCAGTTCCCTGACGAGACGGCTGACGCAGTCATGCCCGTAGGCGGTATTCTCGCGTGTGCCGACGATGGACACCGTATGTGGCGCATTGAGGTCGGCGTTGCCGAGAGTGAACAGCACTATCGGGGCGTCAATGCAGTCGCGGAGCCGTTGCGGATAGTCCGTATCGTCAGGACAAAGGACGCGGATCTGCTTCTTTTCGCACCATTCCAGTTCACGTTCCGCCCATAGCAGTTCCGCTTTCCAGTCGGAACGCAGCAAGGAGCAGAGTGCATCGGACGCATCAGGCGTCACCTGCCGCATATCTTCACGGCAGACATATATCTCCGCCGCCGTCCCTGCAGCGAGGTACAGGTGCATAGCGGCCTGCGGATAATTGAATGTCAGACGCTGGAATGCCAGCGCCTTCTGCAGATTTTCATTCATCAAGATACTCTGCAAAAGCCTTGTTGCACACCTCGCTCTCCCCCAGCCTGCCACTGATAAGACACACGACATCCACCTGGCCGCGGAAGCATAAGGTGTCGTTCTCCACCGTGCCGTCGGCATTGGTACGCAGACGGTAGATGTCATGGAGGAAGATATAACGCAGTCCCTCCTTCTTCAGGCGGACACAGGAGCGGAACTCGTCGTCGGGACGCAATGGCGATTTGTACTGTAGGTTCATGCGTGCCACGACAAAGTCCTCGCCTTTCCTGTGCATCTCGGCGAATGACACTCCGCAATGTTGCAGGAAGAGGTGGCGCGTATGCTCGGTATAGTGCAGGTAATTGGCATTGTTCACGATGCCCTGGATATCGCACTCGTAGTCGCGCACCTGCATGATTGTTTCGTAGTGATACATTTTTTTTGGTGGTTTGGTGGTTGTGGGTTGTGGGCTAAGGTTAGGGTTAGGGTTGATAGCCGATATAGCAGGAACTGAAGCTATAGAGACTATATTGGCTATCCCGGCTGTATCTTCTAAACGACCAGACCGTCAATCTCCTCTATACCCTTCGCCACGACTATATAGTCGGTCCAGTGGCCGCGCACCATGCCGTTGTCCTGCATGAACTCCAGCAAGGCTATGGTTGTGTCCCAGAAGCCATGGACGTTGTACAGTATGACCTTCTTGCTGTGGAAGCCGATGGTATTGCTGCCTGCCTGGGTGAATATCTCGTCAAGCGTGCCTATGCCGCCAGGCAACGCCACGGCGATATCCGACTGTGCTATCATCAGTTCCTTGCGGTCGTCAAGGCCGTTGGTGGGGATATATACATCTATATTATCAGAGACACGCCCGGTCTTCTCCAGCGCGCGGGGCACCATTCCTATTGTCCTGCCGCCGTGGGCATGGACAGTGTCGCCGATACATCCCATCAGGCCACAGTTGCCGCCGCCCCATACGAGGGTATGGCCAGATGCCGCAATCCACTCGCCGAGACGGCGTGCGGCGTCATAGTATTCCTCGGCAATGTCGTTGTTTGCCGAGCAGTATACAGCTATCTTCATACTTTCTTAAATCTTTCTTAAACAAGCGGCGTATCGCTTGCTATTGTATCGTGTGTTTTTGTTTACTTTTTTATGTATTCGTATCCAAAGCGGCAGCGCAGGCAGTCTCTCCGGTCGCAATACTCCTTCTTCAGCTGGATGAGAGCCTGCGAGTCGCCTGCCGAGCGGACTTCAAGACCGGCATCGCGCCACATACGTGTGATATTGTTGTTTTCCGGCGCAAGTTCTTCAAGCAGATCGAGGGCACGCTCACAAAGATTCTCCTTTGCCAAGCCCCTGCCATAGGCAAAGAGCACAGGTATGGCACAGTTTATCATGAGGAGATTGACACTGTCGCGGGAGAGCCCCTGTCCGAGAAGCGCGCCGAGGCTTTCAGTATCCCTGCACTCCAGTAGCTGGGACAGGGAGGTGCGGTTCTCGTGAAACAGGCGTGCAAGCTGGCGTATGCGCACATCGGGGAAGTTCTGGGGACGCATGCGCATGAATTTCCATGCTGGTGCACAACGCTGTCCTCCAGGACATACTGTGTCGTACATTATTGGCTTGATGGAGAATTTATGGCACAGGTAGTCATACTCCTGCTGCATACGGGGATTGTCCTTTATCAGCCCGGCACACCCGAGGAAGAAGGCTTCTACCTGCAGGAGGTCGTCACGGTGATGCGCAATTGCCTTCAGCGGTAGCGTCCGGGCCCATTGCTCAAGTGCTTCAGTATTGGAACCAAAGCCGAAACTACGTGCGAGCGTCACGAAATAGGCATGTTCCCAGTCGCCGTCGAGCTGGCGCAGATAAGTGGTGATGGCTTTGGTCTTCTGCATCAGGCGCTCTGTCTGCAGGGAGGCCATCCATGAGTGTATCTTCAGCGGCTCCAGATGCGGGATATTCCTGTAGCAGGGCGGATAGCGGTCGGCATGGAGCAGTTCCTCGTAGTTCTCCATTACGTGCGCAGGTACATTTAGAATGATTTCCGGTATCTCGCGCCCCGCACTTGTCACAGCCCTTATATCGCCCGATGTCCTGGACACTACATGAAGAATGACATTGCTGTACGCCTCGTCCTTGTCATGGTGGTGCAGGAACCAGTCCTTTGAGGCAACATGCATCTCCACATTCCCAGCCCAAAGCTCCCCGCCGATACGGACTTTCGCATTGAAAAAGTCCGGGCCGGAGTCCGTATTATAAAGTCCGGGGTCAATGATTTCCACATCCTTGCCGTCGGTAGTCGCCAGCCTGCATGATGGCAAAATCCCGTGTTTCCAGCAATAATGCAGCAGTTTCTCCATTAAATAAAGGCTTAAAAATGTTATGTATTACTGCAAAGTTCGTCATTTTCCCACAAATTTGCAACTTTTTCCTATTTTTTTTTCATTTTTGCTTGGTATTTCGAAAAAAGTACGTATCTTTGCATCAATACTTTATCACAAGTAGTCCACATTTTATTTTTTAAATAGTAGTAATATGAAAAAAATCGCAATGTTTGTTGCTGCCGCTGCGATAGCAGCTTCAGCAAGCGCACAGAGAACTG
>JAIDEM010000202.1 GCA_029054825.1 Prevotella sp.
ACATACAATATTTTATTTTGGAGGTTATCATCCCTCTTAATATGTAATAAAGACTTGTAATACATAACAAGGTCACCAAAAGTGCTTATTCTCTTACCTGAAAGATTAGAGATAAAAGGTTTTGGCAACTTATAACCTTCATTACACATGAACTCCGCAATGTTTTCCCCGGGGTTTGGAACTATCCCAGGGTTCTTGTTAGACCATTCCACTAATTCTGGTGAATGCCAGTTGTAGGTAATTGATTGAGTCGACCATGCGGCAGGTTCTCTGTGAAATGTTTCGCCTGTAATATATACAAGCATTAATGACACCACCTTTCCATCAAGGTATTTTCCTGTAATCTTATATTTGTCACGCAGATGAGTGAAGCTTGAAGAAATAAGATGGTAGTGTGATTTAACAGAATATACCTTGTTTTCACATTGTTCTGCAATATCATTGATTACGCTAATGTCATCGATAGGATGGCAGGTGTACTTCAGTATAGGATCCTGGTTGTATTCAAGCAGAAAGTCCATTACATCTTTTGCAGAACGATATTTAGGCAGATCACTCTTTGGGAAATCACCATTAGATTCGTCATCTTGATTAGTATTCGCTAAATCAAGATCACGAATTATGAGGCTAGCAATTTTCTCTCTCTGTGCATAAGTCAGTTTCTTGTTTGTGAGAAGTGTGCTGATCATTTTTTGAGAGTTATTCTTCTTTGCCATTTCTGTTCCCTTTTAAAGTTTCATTATTGCCTTTGTATTATACTCTATGGTCTCTTCATCCTCAAAAGTCGATTAGAGAAGTTTGCAGTTCCATATCGTCCTCAATCATCAATTCTTAGAATACTCCTATAGAGCTTTTCTTCTTACGTTTCTTCTTGCCTAACTTGGGCAAAGCTGGTTCCTTTTTTTCACCAACGGACAACACTGTTTTGCAGGCAAGAATAGATGATAAAGTGTCTGCTGCTGTTTCAATACCTTTCTCCTCCCATTCTTTCAAGAGCTGATCGATCGGAATGTTGTTGTATTTTGGATGTATCTGGCGGTCTTTTGCAGGCTCATTTGCAAGCATCATCCAGTAGTTTACGCTGTTTGAACGGCACAAAGCAATGAAAAAACTATCCATTGAGCTGACAGTAAATCTGTAGTTTTTTCTTGGCTTCGCTTTTTCTGTCAGGACAATATCCTTTACTGCACTGCTTACATAAATGGAATTTTCTTCCTTCCCGTTCTTATAAACAGCAGACAGTTTGCCCTCACCATTCAGGATGAACTTGATCTTCGTTTTGAAAGCCTTCTCAAACTCGGCAACAAAGTATGACTCTATATAGTTTACCTTTGATTCCGTGTTTTTGTTCTTTGAATCGAAAAGGCTCGGATTTAAGGCTTCAAAACGAGAACGGAACTTTGTATATACGGCATCATTCTCACCTTTTACCATCTTAAGAAAGTCAAGCTTACCGATGATGACATTCTCCAATACAGGCTCACCTTTTTTGATATGACCTTTTGTAGCTTTATAATGCTTGTAGAAACTGGTATAAGTGTCCTTATACCCATATTTCTCCCACATATAAAGTATATTGCGAAGTTCACGAGTATATTTGTGAGCTGTATTTACTTTGTCATTTACCGTCAAACCTGTTACCTCTTGTCTTTCGCCTCTCTTTTGGAGTCTGGTTTTATCTGGATTGACGGTAAATCTCTCTTCTTTGATGATGGAAAAAAGATTTTTCATGAAGGTATTATCTTCCTGATAGACATTATGCATACTGCTGAATGTCATATCATCCGCATATCTGGAATATTTTACTCCATTGCGAGTAGATAAGTGTCTTAACTTCTTGTCCAAAAAATCACAAACAGCATTTGTGAGTAGAGGAGAGGTCGGAGCACCCTGTGGAAGTGCATACCCCTTCTTGCCGTCCTTCACGACTTTCTTACAACAAAGTCCAGAGATGGCTTTTGCCACATTCTCGTTAAAGTTGAATGGTGCTATCTGCAACCTTTTACAAACACGGCTCTGTGAAATAGAAGTGAAGAAGTCAGACAAATCCAGGTTCAGAACATAATTCTGTCCTACATGTAAGTTGGCATTATCAACAATAGAACGTCCTTTGACAAATCCCATTGCAGAAGGCCCAGCTTGGTAAACCTCTGCTAACATCATGTTGAGATAGTACAAGATCTCTCTCAAATTCCTGTTAGGTGCAGAAATTTCACGCAACTTACCATTTTTCTTGGGAATATAAAATGTCTTATAACGGCGTGCAACCTTTTTGCTTGGATCTGCATATGATTCAAGAACATCTTCCGTGAAGAGATTGTCCTCACAGTTGGTCTCACGCTGCTTGAAGTAGTTTAATACCTTTGTCAAATCAGAGAGATTGTTTATCTTGCCAATAAGTGTTCTTAAATCGTTCATTGCTTTTATTGTTAAAAAGCGGCCTTTGAACTATGCCGGAGGTTAGTTTTCTTTAAAAATCAAACAACATCATAAAGTTAGACGTCAGTCGATTATAATCAAGAGTCATAGATGTTCAACATCAATATTATGACATTGATTTTGTCTTTTCCCGGAGGAGCAGACATCCTAGCGAATACGCTGGACAAGAGTCAAAGTTTACCCTCTGGACATAGCCAAAGACCGCCTATAATCTACAAAACTAATGCTTTTCTCCCAAACTTATATATAAGTTTGGGTAATTTATATATATTTAACCTAATCTATGTTCCAATATGCATCAGGATCGCCGTCAAAGACATCGTCTATATTCTGGTCACTCCATCCTTCTACATCTTGAGCATAGCTGCCATTGTAATTGTCATAGGTACGTTCTTCGTAATAATATTCTTCTTCCATGTCGTTTGTTTTTTATTTCTGGTGCAAAATTACATCATCATGCCGAACACAATGTTCGTTGTGAGAATAATTATTGTTTTTATATGAATTTTCTTGTGAAGCGGTCCAGTTTTTCTGCCTCTTTTGCATCAGAGTATAGAACCTCAGTGAATGTTTTGGGCATATCCGCGTAGCCAATACATGCTCCCCAAAGCATGAAAGCGTATTCCTTGTGCTGGCACTTTTTGTTCAACAGGTATCTTTCTATCTGATCGAATCCGAAAGGCTTCAGTAAGAATCCCATGATTGACTTGATTACCTCCATGTTTGAAGGTATTTCAAAGCTTACAGCTCGATGGTTTTTGTAAAGCCAAAGACCTCTCATGCAGTTCACAATCTGCTTACCGTCTTCCGTTTCGCTCTCAGGTAGTTCCATAAAAGCTTTGGTACCCCTTTCGACTAATTTCAAAATCGCATTTTCTGAAATTGGACTATCCAAAGGGTTATCAAGGATAACATTCAGCAAAGTATTAAAGAATGATGATTCTGCCTGCAATCCGTTTGCAGATTCTATCACAATCTTATTCGATATGGTGATAGCAGAGAGGTCAAGGTTATTCTTGCTTTCTGTGGCAGCAATTTTCTTGATTATTTCATTTGACAGATCACTTAATCTGGTGAAAATAGCTTGAATAGCACCTTCAAGAATCTCCACTTCATTGCTGCTTTCAGACTGCTTGCCATAAAGTCTTTTTAGCTCGTCTTTAAGCATCTTGTACTCCTCGTTCCCATAGATGAAGTCGTTGAGTACTCTCTTTATTTCTTGCTTGCGCTCATATTCAGGAGTACCAGCTTTGAAATAAAGTCTCTCTTTACCGACCATTAGACCGCTTTCACGTTCTGCTTTCTTAATAGCCTCCAGCTCACTGATAAGAGAACCGGTATTATTAGCCTCTTCAATAGCAAAGATTCTATTTCGAACAGACATAATTTCCGAATTTACCATATCCTGGTCATAAGAATGGCTATGACACGATATAGCGTTAGCTCTGGTCTCTGCAAGTTTGATAATCTCCGAGAACTGTTGCTTCATAATATCAAAGATGCGAGTAGGCTCTTCACGCTGACTGTTATACAGCTTCTTGCAGTCCTCGATCATAGCAATATATTTGCCAGCATTCATTATCTCGCCACTACCCATAAGCGTAATGGTGTTGAGACCAGCAAAAGCATTCTTCAAATCCATGACTTTAGTCTGCAAAGTACGGCTTTCACTACTTTGGGCTGTCATTATTCCACGTGCATACCCCGTAATGGCACCCTTGATCAGGTTGTATCGGTTGTCTTGCTCAACGTAGTTCATGAAGTCAAATGACAAAGAATTACCAATCTTTCCAGACTTTATGGTTGTAGGCTTGACCTCTTTTACATAAAAGTCTGACTGGTACTTCTTGACACATTTAACCTCAAATAGAATCTGAGACTCAGCAATCATAGAATCCATGATTTCCTGCGTGTTAAATCTAAAAGCAACCAAACCTTTCTGGTAATAGATAGTCTTAGGGTAAGAAAATATTGTCTTATCCTTTTCTGGTGCCAAGAGACTTTTGTCGATAAGCTCTTCATCGACTTCAATAGTATAATCTCCACCATTGTCCTTGGTAGATAGAATGAGCTTGTAAGTTCGGTCAAACTTATCTTCCAAGAATCTACTGAGCTTAGCTCCATATGCTCTTTCTGCATAGAATGCCACAGGTGAGATACTTTCTGTTGTGAATGACTCCAGAAGATTCCAAGCTGAAATTGAGATATAGTACTTCATGATTTATGCTGCTTTCAATTCGGTTATAAATTCCGAGTTAACATCGCTAAGGTACTTTGTCTTTGTACCTGAATATGAAATGTAGAGACTTCTCGAAGATCTTGTACATGCCACATAGAAAGAGTTGCGTGAACAACCATTAGATGTGTTCGCGAATGGCACAAAGACATTGTCAAACTCCGAGCCCTTTGCCGCATAGTATGTGAGTATGCAAGGAAGGTCATTGTTTGAGAAGTCCAGTGTATTCACCGTACGGAATGGCACAGTATTGCCGGTACGATACATGACTTGGGATTTAACGCCATGCTTTGCAAGATAGTCATTAACCATCATAACCTCTTTATCTGAAGATACAAGTATGGCTACGTCGTCAAGATCCTCCATTTGGATTCTTGCCAGGATTCCTTCCAATTCCTTCTCCGGACTTGCATACTGAGTGATCACAGGCTTTGGATAGTTTGGGTAGTCGCTATTGCCACCATCCTTTCGGTTGTTGCTCATCAGGTCAACGCCTCCGCCGATAATCTGCTGGGCAACCTTGGCAACAGCCTTTGGGAGGCGATAATTGTAATCAAGCGACATCTGCTTGCTATCGAGCCCCTCTGCAATATCCTGGATATTACTTCCGTGGCTGTTCATCTGCTGCTTCGTGTCACCAAAGAGAGAAAGACTCTTTCTTGCACGTTTAGCAAAATGATTCTTATAATCAGAGACATTGAAGTCCTGGGCTTCATCCACGATGAGATAATCAACCTGGTCTTCTGCCTGCTTGAACATAGTCCCAGATGGAATGAGTTCATAGGTGTCAGTATCGGTGACATCAAAAGAAGAGTCTGGCTGCACCTCATGGAACCAACTGCTTCTTCTGCCAAAGGTATAGTAAAATTTTGATGCCACCCAGTCACCAAAGTCTATGCCGAATGACTGAGAGTCCTTCTTCTCGCAGCGAACGAACTTTCTGGTCTCCATGTCATTCACGAGATAAAGGTGATTTCTGTCGTCTTTCTTCCAATAGACATCACCAGTCATATCAAACCCACGATGGCTCCAGCCCCAATTGTAGGCGATTCGGTCCCGGTCAAGACCAAGGGCGTTCATGCCATAAGAGATCATTCTCTTCAGGGCAACGGTTAATATTACGAGAGCATAAGAGCCTCGGTCCTTTGCTTGCAATGCTCTATGTATTGCAATGTTTGTTTTGCCACTACCTGCAGCACCCTGTACAACAAGATTCTTATCGATGTCCTCAACGATGATTCTTCTCTGTGAATCGTCCAAGTTGGAAATGAACCATTTTTCAAGTCTCATAACTGTATATTTTTTGTTATTTATCTTTGTTTGGTGTCGCAAGACTGTTTGTTTCTTTTGACAATGCAAAGGTACAGCCATAAAACGAACGGTATATTCGCTTTTGGAGGTAATCACAAAAAAACGCTATTTTTTTATTTTAACGCCTTTTCCTACATAGTTTATATGTTATCATACAAGGTTTTCATCTTTGAAACCTCTGTTTTTATTTCTGCGACAAGTCTCTTGGGTTCCAGAACAACTATTTCACTAAAATGAGAACATAATTCTCTTCGGAGCTCATAAGTGTCCTGGCAATACAAACTGAATATCTTTCCACCATCAGGAAGATTGTACTTCTTGTGATAAATGGTTGATGCTTCCTCGCCAAGTGTTCCTTGGCTATGATGTATCTTCTTTGTTTCGATATAGTTTGCCTCTCTGTCTGAAGCCCAAAATACGACATGTTCTGGTTCTTGATTGTCCAAGACAGTTATACCGATGGAATTATCAAAACGATGCTCAACCTCTTCGTTCATTGGTACAATCCTCTTTTCTGGCATTGGCGTAAAATCCTCAAAACGATCAAGGGCAAGAGTACATATAAAATTGCGTACCTCATCGTAACATACAAGATACCATCGTTTATTGTATTCTTTTAGATAATAAGGATGAACAATTAGAGTATCTGCACTTTCGTCCTCGAATCTCTTATATATAACAGATATAACCTGCTCATTCGAGACCGCATCATAAAGAGAGGCAAGAAGATTTGAATTCTTTAGCTTGACTGATGATGAAAACGAAATGATCTGCCGATGATTTTCGATTCCTAACTGCTCCTGAAGTGCATCCAACCATTCAAAGTTTGGAAGTCCTTCAAACTGCCCAATTGTATTAATAACCTCAGAAAGAAGACTCTCTTCTTCTTTGGTTAATTCCTTCGTGAATATGGAATAATTACTTCTCCCATATTTGATGCATCTAAACCCATTTGAGGAGAATCTTTTGATAGGAGCACAAAAAGGACGCTCCTCCAGAAAATTGATATCTTTTTCCAAACAACGACGAGTTACCTCCTCGTAGCCTAAATCCAACAAGTAGTCATTCACCTTTTCCGTGATTTCTTCCATCGTATAATGATGGTGACGATCTGATAATAACTCGTCTAATTTCTGGTATCTAATTACCGCATTCTTATTTGCTGGCATACAATTAAATTCATTTTAAGTGCAAATCTAACCATAAAAAACGAAAGTAATGTTCGTTTCATGTATTTTTATAAGTAAGTCAACAAAAGTTAGAAGTCCCTCGGTTTTTTTATAGTCTTGCGATTACTGATTATCAATCGTTTACATTCACAGATAGTATCAAGAGGTTACAGCAGGTATCTTATAGCCTCGGGACCTTCGTTGAAGAGGAGGTCAAGGATGGAAAGCCCTGGCTGGAAGCCGTGTCGCTCACGGTAGACTTGATAATAGGGCTTCATAGGGAGGATGTCGTTCAGGGACTTTGTCTTCGGGGAGATGAGTGTGCGATAGTCAGGGGCATCGGGAAGCTCTTCGGAGGGGATGTATCTCTCGGTGAAACCGAACATTATGTCAAGGTCGAGGAGACGGCACATCAGTTCGGCTGTGGCCTGGTTGTAGTCCAGGAGATATTTCATGCGCACCGGTGATGATGGACCCTCGTCGATGAAGAAGGGGCGTATGTCGTCCTGATAGTATTCGAAGAATGCCGATTCGCCGTAGGCTGTCAGCAGTGCCTGCCAGTGGAGATGGCGCCAGTTGCCGTGGTCGGATATCTGCATGTCTTTGATAAGCTGGCTATCTCCGTGGGTCACGGGGACTGTCAGCGCCTGTGTCCCGTTGGCGGTGGCTATGACGCAGCGGTTGCGGAATGTCTGTTTCCGGAACGATTCGCAGGCTTCGACATATACGCGCGAACCTGTGCAACGGCTCAAGAGGGAGTACCATTGCACAGGTCCGAAGTATGTGGTAGAGAGAAGCAAGGTTGTGTACGGTTTTGCGGTTGTAGGTTGTAGGTTATTGGTTGTGGGTTCAGCATATTTAACCTAAAACCCTAAACCATTGAACCATCGAACCTCTACTTGATATTATCCACCCATGTGAAGAGGCGGTGCCAGCGTATGCCGGAGAATCCGTGGCGGTCAGGGTCTGACGACCACCAGATGAAGAGCGGTTTGCCCACGATATGGTCTTCTGGCACGAATCCCCAGTAGCGGGAGTCGGCGGAGTTGTGGCGGTTGTCGCCCATCATCCAGTAGTAGTCCATCTTGAATGTGTAGGACTTCGCTTCCTTGCCGTTGATTAATATCTTGCCGTCGCGCGTCACCTTGAGGTCGTTGCCCTCGTAGGTGCGTATCGGGCGTTCGTAGACTGCGATATTGTTGATGTCGAGCTTCACGGACTTTCCCTTCTGCGGAATCCACACCGGACCGTAGTTGTCGCGTGTCCATCCTGTCCTCGCGTTGAGCGGATAGAGGTCGCCTGTAGGGGCGTCGGTGTTGAGGGATATGCTTTTGACGATGTCCTTACGAGACTTCAGCACATCGTATGCGCGCTGTGTCAGCGGCATGTAGCCATACTGGTTGAGCTGTGTGATGTCTTCCATGGAGATGCCGAGCGTCTCCATGAGTTCTTCAGGGAGCTGTGACTGGAGCTTGATGTTGTAGGTGTACTGCACGTTGTCAGGCTCCTTGTTCGGCTTGCCGTCGAGGTAGATTATGCGGTCCTTTATCTGCAGTGTCTGCCCTGGCAGTCCGACGCATCGCTTCACGTAGTTCTCGCGGCGGTCGGCAGGGCGCGTGATGATATCGCCGTAGTCTCTCGGATTCTGGCGTATATACTCTTTTCCTGCCTCGTAGTAGGCATCGTAGAGCTCACGCTGCTGCAGCGGCGAGAGGCTGTCTATATGAGTGTCTGCCGTGACAAGCTGCTGTCCGAAGGAGTATGCCATCTGGTAGAAGTCGGCGGCTGCCCAGCGCTCGTCGGAGACGAGGGTGTCGCCTGCAGGATAGTTGAAGACCACGATGTCGTTGAGTTCGACCTTGCCGAGACCCTTGGCACGGCGGTACTCCCATTGTGGCCATTCTATATAGCTCTTGCATCCGAGGAGGGGCATCGTATGCTGTGTGAGAGGCATCGTGAGCGGCGTCTGCGGTATGCGCGGACCGTAGGCCACCTTGCTCACACAGAGGTAGTCGCCTGTGAGGAGCGACTTCTCCAGCGAGCTGGACGGTATGACATAGTTCTGGAAGAAGAAGAGATTGATGAAATATACTGCCACGAGGGCGAAGACAATGGCGTCGACCCACGACATGATGAAGCGTGTCGCGTCGCCTGCATCGCGCCACCACTGCCAGTTGATCTTGCGCGAGATGTAGGCGTCGTATATGAACGGCACGACTATGAGTCCCAACCACGACTCCACCCAGTAGAGGAAAAGGAGGTAGAGGACTGTCACTATGGCGAATTTCGCCCATTGCACGGCTTTCTTAGGCTCTTGCCTTTTGATGTATTTCATTGTCTTTCTTAGAATTTGAACATGTCGTCGATGGTCAGCAGTCCTTCGTGCTCAGCCGTGAACTCTGCCGCGAGCACCGCTCCGAGGGCAAAGCCTTGGCGCGAATGGGCATCGTGGGTGATGGTGATGCAGTCTGCCTCGCTGTTGTATGTTATGGAGTGTATGCCCGGGACCTCGCCGCGGCGTATGGAGTTTATCGTCAGGCATGAGGGGTCTTCGCCCTCTGCAGGAGTGACGGTGCCGTCAGGATTCTGCACAGTGCCTGTCTGCCAGCCTGTCTTGCGGTCGAGGCGCTCCACGATTTGCTCGGCGAGGGTGATGCCTGTGCCCGAAGGATGGTCGAGCTTGTGGATATGATGGGTCTCCGTCTCCTCCACGTCATATTGCGGGAAGGAGTTCATTATTGTCGCCAGATACTTGTTGACGGCGGAGAATATCGCCACGCCTATCGAGAAGTTTGATGCCCAGAAGAGGGTCTTCCCCTCCGCGGCGCATGCCTTGCGGACATCGTCGCCGTGCTCCTTGAGCCATCCCGTGGAGCCTGATACGACCTTCACGCCTGCCTTCCATGCCTTCAGGTAATTGCCGTAGGCTACCTGCGGCGCGGTGAACTCTATCGCGACATCTGCCGAGGCGAAGGCCTCCGACTCGAAATCCTGCTGGTTGTCAACGTCTATGATACTTACTATCTCGTGGCCTCGGGAGAGAGCGATCTGCTCTATCATGTGTCCCATCTTGCCATAGCCTATAAGTGCTATCTTCATTATATGTGGGTTATGTACGGTTATGCGGTTATAAGGTTTTGCGGTTACAGAAGCAATAGCCGCAATAGAAACCATAGAGACTGTGAAGACTATCGAGACCACATTCATTACAGAGACTATATGCTACTATATGCTTGCAGGTTTCCGGTTCTGTCTTCGCTTCTGTACGTTAATGATATGGTTATCAATGCAAATGTACTCATTTCTCCGCACATACACACACGTACATAACAATATTTAGCATTATTTGTAATGTGTATCTTAAAAAAACATAACAATTCACTATATAATAATGTGAACAAGATTATTTTGAGTATTTTTGCGCCCCGAAACGACGATGCCCGATGCAACGCGGCGCACGGACAGTAAAGAAACAGAACAAGAAAACATACAACAACCACAATGAAAGAGAACTTGGTCATCGTGGAGAGTCCTGCCAAGGCTAAGACCATAGAGAAATTCCTCGGCAAGGAATACAAGGTAATGTCGTCCTACGGACACATCCGCGACTTGAAGAAGAAGGAAATAAGCATTGACCTCAACAGTCTCAATCCAGAATACGAGATTCCTGAGGAGAAGAAGAAACTTGTCAACGAACTGCGGACGCAGGCGAAGAAAGCCGACAAGGTCTGGCTCGCATCCGATGAGGACCGCGAGGGAGAAGCCATATCATGGCATCTCTGCGAGGTGCTCGGACTGGATGAGCAGAAGACTGCCCGCATAGTGTTCCACGAAATCACTAAACCCGCCATACTCGATGCCATAGACCATCCGAGACATCTTGACATGAACCTCGTAGACGCACAGCAGGCACGCCGCGTGCTCGACAGGCTCGTGGGCTTCAAGCTCTCGCCTGTGCTGTGGCGCAAGGTGAAGCCTGCTCTCTCCGCAGGCCGCGTACAGTCGGTGGCCGTAAGGCTTATCGTGGAGCGCGAGCGCGAGATACAGAACTTCACCTCGGAGCCTTACTACCGCGTGAACGCCATCTTCACCATCGAGGAGGACGGACATCCCATAGAGGTGAAGGCAGAGCTTGACCGCCGTTTCAAGAACCATGACGAGGCACAGGCTTTCCTCGAGAAATGCCGCGAGGCGGAATTCAAGGTCGCCGACATACAGAAGAAGCCTCTCCACCGCACGCCTGCACCGCCGTTCACTACATCCACCCTGCAGCAGGAAGCGGCGAGGAAGCTCGGATTCACCGTGTCGCAGACGATGATGGTGGCACAGCATCTCTACGAGAACGGTCTCATAACATACATGCGTACCGACTCAGTGAACCTTTCCAAACTGTGCATAGGTGCGGCGAAGGAGGGCATCATCAACGAATACGGCGAGGAATACAGCCGTCCGCGCAACTACCAGACAAAGTCCAAGGGCGCACAGGAAGCCCATGAGGCCATCCGCCCGACATATATGGATAAGGTGAAGATAGAGGGCACGGTACAAGAGCGCCGCCTCTACGAACTCATACGCAAGCGTACCATAGCATCCCAGATGGCAGATGCCGAACTGGAGAAGACACAGGTGGCAATCAGCGTCAGCGGAACCGTGGAGCAGTTCATGGCACAGGGCGAGGTGATAAAGTTCGACGGCTTCCTGAAAGTCTATGCTGAAAGCCGTGACGACGAGCAGCAGGACGAGGAAGACGGACACCTCCTGCCGCAGTTTACCGTAGGGCAGACTCTCGAACGCCGCGAGATAACGTCTACGGAGCGTTTCTCCCAGTCACCGCTGAGATATACCGAGGCATCACTCGTGCACAAGCTCGAGGAACTCGGCATAGGCCGCCCGTCAACCTACGCGCCGACAATCTCCACCATACAGCAGCGCGGATATGTGCAGAAAGGCGACAAGAAAGGCGTCGAGAGACAGTATGTCATAGACACCCTGCGCGGCAACGTCATCTCCTCACGCACCAAGAAGGAGATGGCTGGTTCCGACAAGGGCAAGCTGCAGCCTACAGACATAGGCATCGTGGTCAACGACTTCCTCATACAGTACTTCCCTAACATCATGGACTACAACTTCACGGCGAAGGTCGAGGAGAGATTTGACGAGATAGCCGAGGGCAAGGAGCCGTGGAACGAGATGATAAAGGACTTCTACGGCGAGTTTGACAAGACCGTGGAGGCCACCATCAACGCCCGTTCCGAGCATAAGGCTGGAGAGCGCGAGGTAGGCATAGACCCGAAAAGCGGCAAGCCGGTCTTCGTGAAGATAGGACGCTACGGACCTGTCGTCCAGATAGGTACGGCCGACGACGAGGAGAAACCGCGCTTCGCACAGCTCCCGGCAGACAAGTCCATGGAGACGATAACCCTCGAGGAGGCTCTCTCGCTCTTCGCCCTGCCACGCCGGCTCGGCACATACGAGGGACACATCATCACCGTCGGCGCAGGACGCTTCGGCCCTTATGTGCTGCACAACAAGAAATATGTCTCGCTGCCTAAGGACATCGACCCGCTTACAGCCGACCTCGAGTGTGCCGTAAGGCTCATCGTCGAGAAGCGCAGGCAGGAAGAGCAGAGACACATCAAGGACTTCGAGGAGGACGAGAAGATGCACCTGCTCAACGGACGCTACGGTCCGTACATACAATACGACGGCAAGAACTACCGCCTGCCGAAAGCACTCCACGAGCGTGTCGCCGAACTGACATACGAGGAGTGTATGGAAGTGGTGAACAATCCAGTCACCTCCAAACGTACAGCAAAGAAACAATAAACAACCGCTTGACGCTCCCCTCCCCATGCGACGACATGAGGGAAAGGGAGCGTCTGCGTTTTCAGCCGCCGGCCTTGCCGCAACCCTGCAACATCTGTACCGGCCATTGACCGTAAAACCGTGCAATATCCGCATAACCGTAAAACCGCATAACCGCACAAACCGCACCCGACCATGCAACGAATCATACTCATAGGCTACATGGGAGTCGGCAAGACCACCGTCGGCAAGACCCTCGCCAAGCGCCTCGGACTGATGTTCTACGACCTCGACTGGTACATAGAGTCAAGGATGAGGAAGACCGTCAAGCAGATATTCGACGAACGCGGAGAGGAAGGATTCCGCAAGATAGAGCACAACATGCTCCACGAAGTAGCGGAATTCGAAGATGTCGTGATAGCCTGCGGAGGAGGCACGCCTTGCTTCTTCGACAACATGGAATACATGAACTGCCAGGCAGAGACCATATACCTCGACGGCTCCCCTGACACCATCATGAGACATCTGCACATGGGGAAAGGCGTACGTCCGCTGCTACTCGGCAAAAGCGACGAGGAACTGGCTGCATACATCAATGAATCGCTCGAGGCAAGGAAGCCTTTCTATACCAAGGCAAAGCATACCGTTGAGGTATTCCCCATGGACAGCTTCGACAAGATAGACAATATAGTGGAGCAAATCACACGGATACTGGAATGATTGATGATGGTTCAGCTATTAGTCTATTGCGGCTATATCAGCTATTGTAGACATATCGGCTATTGCGGCTGTCAACCCAAAACCTACAACCCCAAAAACCAAAACCGACAAATGAACATCACCGTAATAAAAGTAGGAGGAGCCATCGTAGAAGACGAGGCACAGCTCCGCCAGCTCATCAGCGATTTCGCAGCCATCGAAGGTCCTAAAATCCTTGTCCACGGAGGAGGACGGCGCGCAACGAAAGTCGCCGCACGCCTCGGCATAGAAAGCCGCATGGCAGGAGGACGGCGCATAACCGATGCCGACATGCTCGATGTCGTCACCATGGTCTACGGCGGACTTGTAAACAAGCATCTCGTGGCAATGCTCCAGGCAAAAGGCATCAACGCCATAGGTCTCACAGGAGCCGACATGGACATCATACGCTCACACCGCCGTCCGCTCAAGCGCATGGAGATAGACGGCAAGGAGGAAATGGTGGACTTCGGATTCGTGGGAGATGTGGACCGCGCTGACGGGAAGACCCTCCTGCAGCTCATCAGGCAGGGCGCAGTGCCTGTCATAGCTCCGCTGACGCATGACGGCAACGGCAACATACTGAACACCAACGCCGACACCATGGCGGCGGAGACAGCATGCGGCATGGCAGCAGAAGGTGCAGACGTGACACTGATATACTCTTTCGAGAAGCGCGGCGTGCTTGCCGACCCTGACGATGACAGTTCCGTGATACCTGTCATCACACACGAAAGCTTCCAGCGATACAAGGCCGACGGTACCATCTCGGGAGGCATGCTCCCGAAGATAGAGAATGCTCTCGACGCCATAGACCGCGGAGTGAAAAAGGTGGTAATCACCCTCGCCACAGCCATCGACGGCGACTCCGGGACGATAATAAGATGACACGGTTTTTGCGGCTATACGGATACCACAGGGTTTTACGGTGATAGCCGGGACAGAAGCAACAACCGTACAACCGCTTAACCGAAAAACCGAAAAAGAATGCCCTCCTTCCGCAACGACATATTGCCATTGAAAGACAAGCTCTTCCGCCTTGCCCTGCGCATCACGATGCAGAGGGAAGACGCCGAAGACGTCGTGCAGGAGACGATGATAAAGCTCTGGAGCCAGCGCGAGACGCTCGACAGAATAGACAATCTCGAAGCCTTCGCCATAACGATATGCCGCAACAAGGCTCTCGACCATGTAAAGCGTACCGCCGCAGGCACACTCTCGCTCGACGAAGGGGTAAGCGTCAGCGAAGGTTCCGTAAACCCTTACGACAGCATCTACGCACAGGAGTCGCTGAGACACATCAACGCCCTCATGCTCCAGTTGCCCGAGAAGCAGAGGACATGTATGCACCTGCGCGACTTTGAAGGAAAGAACTACCGCGAGATAGCCGATATCATGCAGATAACGGAAGATCAGGTGAAAATCAATATCTTCCGCGCAAGAAAGACCATAAGGGAAGCGGTCGGACGGTTAGACGGTTCTTGCGGTTAGGCGGATATTACACGGTATTGCGGTTATACGGTTAAGCGGATATTACTTCTATTCCGGCTATCCCCAGAACCAATAACCTAAAACCCTCAACCCAAAACCACCAAACAACTAAACAACCACTATGACTAAAATCCAGAACGTAATCGAAGAAAACGCACGATGGCGCAAGATGCTGGGACTCGCCACCATAGAGAATCTCAACAACGCCATAGGCAAAGGCCTCGCCACCAATCTCATACAAGTATCCGAAGCCCTCCAGGAAAAGAAAATCGTGGAGATAGCCGACAGCATCGCCCGACGCCCGGAGGTAAGAACCGTGCTCCTCGCCGGCCCATCGTCATCGGGAAAGACAACGACAAGCAAGCGCCTCAGCATACAGCTCATAGCCGACGGCATCTGGCCCGTGCCTATCTCGCTCGACGACTATTTCCTCGACCGCCATCTCACACCCAGGGACGAGAACGGCGAGTACGACTTCGAATGTCTCGAAGCCCTTGACATAGAGATGCTTAACAGTCATCTCAACGCCCTCTTCCGTGGCGATGAGATAGAACTGCCGCGGTATAACTTCAAGGAAGGACGCAGCGAGAAGAGCGGCCGACGCCTACAGCTGAAAGGCAACGAAGTGCTCATCTTCGAGGGCATCCACGCCCTAAACCCAGCCCTCACCCACAGCGTGCCCCAACAGCAGATATTCCGCCTCTACGCCTCCGCCCTCGTCAGCAACTACCTTGACGACGGCACACGCATACCGTCGAGCGACAACCGCCTCCTCAGACGCATACTCCGCGACGTAAGGCAGCGCGGAGTGTCTGCCACGGAGACCATCCGCCGATGGCCAAGCGTGAGGGCAGGAGAGGAAAAATGGATATTCCCGTATCAGGAAAACGCCGATGCCGTCCTTAACACCGCCATGCTCTTCGAGCTCGCCGTGATGAAGACACAGGGCGAAAAGGCACTGAACGAAGTCCTGGCACACGAGACAGACCCCTTCATCACCGACACTGCACGGCGGCTCCTCGGATGGCTCGCGCCCGTCAAGTCGATGGATATGGCGGAGAAGGATATCCCGCCGACAAGCCTCCTGCGCGAGTTCCTCGGCGGAAGCTCCTTCAACTACTGAGCATGAAGGCTTGATACCCTCAGCCCGTCATCCTGTTCCAAGTATAAACAAAAGACCACTAAACAACCATAACCGCACAACCAAAACCCGCACACAGCATCTCACCACAAGTGTAGGGACGTACCATGGTGCGTCCGCAGACGGCGTGAAACGCCGAGCAACCGATTGGTGGTTCAGTGGAAAGAGACTTGAATATCATGACCGACAGGCAGATACGGCGTTTCACACCGCATGAGGACGCACCACGGTACGTCCCTACACTGTTGGCAATATTCTCACAGAAGAAAACACCTACAATCTATAACCCAAAACCGTAAAACCTAAAAGCGAAGCGACCGCATAACCACATAACCGTAGAAACCGTAAATAGCATCCCACCACAAGTGTAGGGACGTACCGTGGTGCGTCCGCAGACGGCGTGAAACGCCGAGTGGTGGTTTAGTTGTTTAGACAAGAGACTCTGTAATTGAGAACCGGCAGGTATCATCATCGGCGTTTCACGCCGTCTGAGGA
>JAIDEM010000203.1 GCA_029054825.1 Prevotella sp.
ACCTCGCGGTTGTTGCCGAGATGGTCCTTCGTGTAATAGTGGAATGACAGTTCTTCTGCCTTCGATGTCTTGTCCCAGAGGGAACAGCAACCGCCGTCGAACTGATACATCGAAGGACGGCCGTTCTCCGTGATGAGGGCGTCATGGCAATCCTGTTCCAGATTGTCTGCCACAGCTGAACAGCATAGCATGGATAACAGCAAGACGAACAGTTTGAAGCCGATATGCCTGATTGTCTTTATATGTCTCATTATTTAGTACATGACAAAAAATATTATTTAATGTTGATTCGTGCATTTTATTTCCGCCACCATACAGGATTAATATCTATTGCTGTTACAGTATCTGATCCCAAATCATCTACATTATGTTCTTTGATAGATAATATGATTCATATTCCTTATTGCCAATCCTTCTAGTTATAATCATATAGAATTTGGATTTAGATCTAAACATCTTTACGATCTTATATAAACATTGACCTGTCACATATGACATCGTATGCAGTTCTCCCCTGCCACAATTGCCGTAAATACTATCTTGTACCGACACCATATCCTGATGGACATGTTGGAGAGTCAAATAACTGCCATACAACCGAGTCCAGTGTCTTCTCTTATACATTCTCTGACATTTTATTTGTACAAGCCATGTCCCAACTATGACATTTGTTGGGAACGGCTTATGTACCTTGACTTTCCTATTCGATGTATCTTCTAAGAATAAAATTCCCTCCTTAATTGCAGAAATGACAACTTTCTTATATAAAGACATCTCTGCTTCGGTTAACCTTAATGAATCCCCACATTCTGCCAGTTCTGCAAGCATACCGTCAACAGTTGCATATTCTATTGCCTGTTTGAACACATATATCTGTTTCTTGAAAATGAAAATCATGTGCTTGAAATGTGGTCCCATACCGTTAAAGACATATATTCCATTCTGAAACTCCACATCATTTCTTATAGTCATATTACGAACATTATGCTCTGCATTACAATCAGCCCGTCCATATGCGCTGGCAAGCACTGACGAAATACTGTCTGGGACATCGACATAAATGAAAGGGAAAATATGTTTTTCCTCACCATATAAGGTTTTGCTATGAACTCCTAATACCAGAATAAATATTGATACCACGATTCCGTTAATGTTTTTCATCTTTGTATTCATCTATTATTTGTTGTTCTATTTTTACCGGAAGAACCTCTCTTTTGGGATTTATCTTTCCTTTTCCCTCAAATCGAAGGTCTGTCGATATCTCTTTTTATTTGTTCCATGTACTGCTTCATGACCAATGACAGCTCCTACGGCTTGTTCTTCTGTGAGTCCTTCATGCTTTAAGCCCGAACCTTTCTTTATACTTTCTTTTATAGACCCACTAAAAATCGTTATAGTAGCTTCCTTTATACTCTTTCCATCAGCAGTTTTGCCATAATCATCGCTTTTATCCATATTCCCTTGAATAGTCTCACCATATGTTATGGTTTTCCCTGACATTACAGTTTTATCAGAGATTTGGAAATGAACTTTAATATCTGATTTTATCATTTGGCTCAACATTGCCATACCTGTTTTTGTCAAACCAAGACACTTTACTAATGTACGGACATCATTGTTTGCATATTTGGTGAATTTTATATGTCCTTTATTATTATAATATACCATTTGCCTGCCATTTGCATCAACAATTTTCCTTCCGTCTTGGTCTATCGCATTCACAGGATTATTCATGCAATACACATACGGACTGGCATGATAGTATTTCTCGCACAGAGGGTCAAGCCTGTCCCATCTGAGGAGGACAGAGTAATACTGCCGTGCGCCGTAGTCGTAGGTGTTCAGGCCGTGTGTGAGGTCGTGGCGGACATCATGCTCCACCGTGATGTTGGGCATGGCGGTGTAGTGGACGGTGCGCAGCTTCTCGCCTGTGGCGGTGTAGATGTATTCCGTGACATTGCCGTTGGTGAACTGCACACGGCGGGGATTGTCCCACTGGTCGTACTCTATCAGCGCTATGCCCCTGCCGGTGTCGCTCTTCAGCGCGCCTGTGGA
>JAIDEM010000204.1 GCA_029054825.1 Prevotella sp.
CATCGGCTCGATACTCCGCGGCGATGCACACAACGGCAGCAAGACGCTGCATCCTGTCGTACATCTGCATCTCTTCAACAGCAAAGGCGAGCTATTCCTGCAAAGACGCCCGGAATGGAAAGACATACAGCCGGGCAAATGGGACACTGCCTGCGGAGGACACATAGACTACGGCGAGTCGCCAGAGAAGGCTCTGCTGCGTGAGGTGCGCGAGGAACTTGGAGTGACAGACTACACTCCGCGGCGTATAGACATGTATGTGCACGAGAATGACATAGAGCGCGAACTGGTGTATGTCCACACTACGGTCTATGACGGTGACGTGCACACAGACGAGCACGAACTGGACGGCGGACGGTTCTGGACAAGGGAGGATATCGCCCGCAATCTCGGCAGCGGGATATTCACACCTAATTTCGAAGAAGAATACCGGAGATATTTTCTTTGATAGTTACATACAGTCAGGCGGTTTACGGAGATTATTAGTCCCATAACCGTACAACAGTATACATATCCATACGAGAGCTCCACCACAAGTGTAGGGACGTACCGTGGTGCGTCCGACATGCGTGAAACGCATACTTTTAGTTCAGTCGTTCAGTGGTTGGGGCGTTGGTGAAAGGAAGCATAAAGTGATACTGACATTGCATAATCGGCGTTTCACGCCGTGACGGACGCACCACGGTACGTCCCTACACTGCAAGCAATATTCAAACAGAAGAAAACAAAAACCGTATAATCGTATACAACCGCACATAACCGTACCCATGTCCGACAAAGTAAGATACATATTCCTGACCATAGGCATCGCCGCCATCATCGTCATGTGCCTGACTTTCGACATCTCTCTCGGCGAACTGTACCGCGACCTTCAGCGCACAGGCATGAAGCTCGTGGCGATACTCGCCCTGTGGGGAGGGCTTTACGCCATGAACACGCTGGCATGGAGAATCATCATCCGCGGCTCCGGCGACTGTCCCGTGTCCTTCCTACATCTGCTGCGGCTCACGGTCACAGGCTTCGCCCTCAACTATTCCACACCCGTAGGACTGCTGGGAGGAGAACCGTACAAGGCCCTTGCCGTAACACCTTATATAGGAGGACAACGCGCGACATCGTCCGTAGTGCTGTTTTCCATGATGCATGTCTTCTCGCATTTCTGGTTCTGGCTCTCGTCCATCGTCCTCTACATCGTTATAAACCCAGCCATACTGTCAGTGCCGGCGTCATACTTCGTGACAGTCCCCATGACCCTATTCTGCCTCGCAGGCATATACTTCTTCATGAAAGGCTACCGCACAGGGATGGTGACAAGGCTCGTCAGCATCATCGGAAAGATACCTTACTGCGGCAAATGGGCAAAACGGTTCCATACCACCCATGTCGACGAACTGCAGAAGATAGACAGCCAGATAGCCGAGCTGCACGGGCAGAACAGACGCAGCTTCTACCTCTCCCTCTCACTGGAGTATACAGGAAGAGTCCTGCAGAGCCTCGAGATATTCCTCATACTGATGGTCTTCGGCAAGGAAGCCAATCTCCTCACCTTCGCCCATTCATTCCTTATACTGTCCTTCACATCGCTCTTCGCCAATCTCCTGTTCGTATTCCCCCTGCAACTCGGAGGCCGTGAAGGCGGATTCGTATTGTCCACGGCACAAATGGGCATGACTACCGAGGTCGGCATATTCATCTCCATCGTCTGCCGTGTGCGCGAACTGTTCTGGGCAGCCATAGGCATGATGTTCATACTAAAAGAACGGTCATAAGGTTTTAGACGGTTATACGGAGATTACTCCTCCTGTCACTCACCGCATACACCTTAACTTTAACGATAACGTACAGAAACTGAAAATATAACATTAACCCTGAAACCGACAACTGTATACAACCGCACACATATCCAAACGGAGAACTCCACCACATGTGTAGGGACGTACCGTGGTGCGTCCGACATGCGTGAAACGCATACTCTTGGTTTAGTCGTTCAGCGGTTGGGGTGTGGGAAAAGGAGGCATAAGGTGATACTGCCACATCATAATCGGCGTTTCACGCCGTGACGGACGCACCACGGTACGTCCCTACACTGCAAGCAATATTCAAATAGAAGAAAACAAAAAACATATAACCGTACATAACCGAACAAAAGCCATGGAACTACTCTACATCATCATCAGTCTCGCAGCAGGCTTCGCCCTCGGAATGCTGTTCATGAAAAGCAAGAACAGCAGTTTTCAGACACGCATCAGTACCCTCGAGAACGAGACGGAAAGCCTCAGACAGTCGGCAGAGACACGGCTCGCAGAGCAGAAAGCATTACTTGAAAAGCAGATGGAACAACAGCTCGCCCTCCTGAAAGAGCAGACGGACACAGCCTCGCGCAGCCTCCTCGAGGAACGCACGTCACAGCTGACAGACCGCAACAGAAGGCTCGAGGAAGACAACCGCCGCCTGAGACAGGAATCGGCAGAGCGCCTCGCCGAGCAGAAAGCCATGTACGAGAAGCAGATGGAACAGCAGATGACTCTCATCAAGGAGCAGATAAACACCGCCTCGGAGAAGATTCTGAAGGAACGCTCCGAACAGCTCAGCCTCCACAACAAGGAGCAGCTCAGCGCCATCCTCAACCCTCTCCGTGAAGGCATCACACAGATGCGCGAGACAGTCGAGAAGAGCGGCAAGGAACATGCCGAGACCATGGTACGCCTCGATGCCACCATCAAGACCAGCATACAGCAGAGCCGCGAGGTAGGAGAACGCGCCGACAAACTCGCCGAAGCTCTTACAGGCAAGAACAAGACACAAGGCAACTTCGGCGAACTGCGCCTGAAACAGCTCCTCGAAGACATGGGCCTCGAGGAAGGCACACAGTTCGAGGAGCAGACGACCATGAAGGACGCATCCGGCAGGGCAATATACAGCGAGGAAGACGGCCGCAGGATGGTGCCCGACGTCATCCTCCATTTCCCCGATGCCCGCGATGTCATCATCGACTCGAAGATGTCGCTGAAAGCCTTCGAGGACTATCACAACGCCGAGACCGACGCCGAGCGTCAGGAAGCGTTAGCACGGCATATCGCCTCCGTAAGGCAGCATGTCACGGAACTGTCGCAGAAAAACTACAGTTCGTATATCCGCGAAGGACGCGGCAAGCTCGATTTCGTGCTGATGTATGTATTCTCGGAAAGCGCCCTCCAGCTTGCCCTCGGCAACGACGCATCGTTGTGGAAAGAGGCCTACGACAAGGGCGTGATCATTGCCGGCAGCCAGAACCTCTACATGATGCTCCGCGTACTGGAGATGACATGGAGACAGGTGCGCCAGGTAGAGAATCAGGAGAATATGGTAA
>JAIDEM010000205.1 GCA_029054825.1 Prevotella sp.
GGCAGATGTGTATAAGATACCGTTCTTGAACCAGTTTCCAATAGACTACCTATCGGAAATTGCAGAGAAGACCAACAAGATGTTAATTTTTATTCATCACGCTCTCTGCTAACAGATACACTCGCGTACCAAGTGTTTGTGGCCAACGGTCTATAGGATTTCTGTCGAGTAGTCTTGCCCGTTCTATCGCCACCTCAATGTGTTTTATCAGCATTATGGCATCATAGTCCGCCTCATGATAGGAGCCAATTTCCTGACGCAACCGTACCTTCAGATATGGATCTGCATTCTTTGACTTTCTACGGTTTCCCATCCATTGTTGCTGTTCCTCTGGTGTCAGCAAAGTTGCATCTACCAAATGCAATAACAGCCAAAGTTCAAAACACGGATTACTCAGAGCAACGTGTAGATAATCATCTTGTGCACATTCTTTAGCCACATGCGACAGCATCGCATCCGTCCAACGGTCTTTATCTATGACCAACCATAGTTCATCATCAGACTCCAGCTCATATTGCCCCTTGTAATCGTTCAGTTGCTTTAACACATGCTCAGGACTTGAATTATTCTGTTCGCCCTCACACCTTTCTAATATATGTACATGCACACGAGGATTTGTATATTCCTTTGCCAATGCTTTGAAATATATTCGCTCCGTATCTTTGCCCTCAGAGGCTATGACTATAAGGCGAGCATCGCGAAATGCCTCACGGCGCTCACGTATCAAACTATTCCTGTTTCGCATCGTCCCAATGAATATTATCTAATTCTCCAAAGAAAGGAATTGCACCATAACGGCCGTTTAGATAACCTTTCTGAACATTCTCTCTTGGTTTGTACTCGCAGAGTGAAGATAAATGACTTTCCCCCTTTTTGTCTTTCTCCACAAACCATATCTCATCTTGACGGACGGGTGCAGTGGAAAGTAGGTTTGATTCATGGGTGGTGCATATCAACTGCATTTGCGAGTTGCCTCTGAGCAGACTGTTATACATCTCAAGCAATTTCAATGTCAGCATAGGGTGCAAACTTCTATCGACCTCGTCAATCACATAGACAGCGTCGTTGGCACGCATATCAATAAGCATGGGTATGAAGTCGAATAGGCGTGATGTTCCATCAGACTCTTCGAATATCTCGAATATATAATCTGAATTGGATCCTTCTTTTTTGTGGATGGTTTTCAACTCATACCACTTCAAATTCTTAGACTCGTCTTTTTCGGCAAAGATAAAACGACTCTCATTGTGGATTACCACACCCATCTTCTCATCTTTCCCTTCAAGATTTTCTTCGATTTTTTGTCTGATTTCATCCGGAATATTCAGCTCTTCGGGCTTCGATTCCACACGACAAAGATCTGAAATACCTGTACCAAAATATCCCAGTAGCTCACGCATCACAGTCCTGAACTGATTGTCTCTCACTACTCGGAACGGGAAGTCCGTCCGATGGGTTTCCGGGAAGATGATATTTAGATTTTCGAACCACTTTCTCGCTAACTTGATAAAATCAATACCTTTTCCGTTACGTTCAATATACTCACTCAGGAAAGTGCCCTTTGTAGGTGTACCGTCAATCAAGTATTTAAGGAATTGCCCGTTCTCATCCTTTAGAAACTGAGGTGCAATAACATTCTCCCAATCGTTACCTGAACGTTTGCGTTCAAAAATCATGGTATCATTCCGACTGCCGGTTTTATATAACCATTCCTCCAATAAGCCTCCCTTTGAGAATGCCACACCATAAGCAAGGAATTGGTCATTCACTTTAAATTCCAATTCAATGCTTGAACGCTCCTGCGGATTGTCCGTCATCTTGAAATAGTTGTACTTACGGTTGCTCCAGCCATTCAAAGCAAATGCTTTGATGATAGCCAAACATTTTATAATGTTGGACTTTCCAGAAGCATTGGCTCCATATATCAATCCCATGCGAAGCACCGATATGTCATCACGTTTCTCTGCGCGTGACACATGCAGTGGCAACAAATCGCTCTTGCTGGCCGTAAACAAGATGCGTGTTTCCTCGTTAAATGAGTAGATGTTTTCAAATTTTGCAGATACCAACATAATATCACATCGAATATTTAGTAAATAATTGGTGCAAAGGTAATAAAAATATTTATATTATGTCGCATTTGTACGCAAAGATTGTGGCTGACTGACATAATTTTAAATTTAATTTACTAAATGGTCAAACTTTTGCGACAAATTGTCATATATCTGACTTTGGTGTAAATTTTACAAGAACAAAAGTGTGATATGGCATATATGTCAAAACTGAGCGCAGAAAGGAGGTGTAATAGATGGGTAAGAATCAACACGTAGTTCCAGTAGGAGATAAGTGGGGAATCAAGGGCGAAGGTAATTTGAGATTAACTTCCACATTCGATAGGCAGTCTGACGCAATTGCCGCTGCTCGCCAAATTTCCAGGAATCAGCATTCCGAGCTGTTCATTCATGGTCGCAATGGTCAAATTCGAGAAAGAGATTCCCATGGAAACGATCCATTTCCTCCAAGAGGTTGAGAGCCTCAGCATTCTCTCCGCTTAGTGAAGAGTCCTAATACTACAGGGGCAGGTTGTAGTAAAGTAAATAACTTTCAAATACGATTATATGGGTATTTATAAAGTTCATAATCTAAAAGAAGGAGCAGAAATGGCAATTGGCTGGCATACTGGGAAAACGCAACAGGAATAGAAGCAAATAGATGTCACAAGTTAGGCTGTACACAATATGCGACAGATGGTGCACATGTACAACTTGACGACTCGAATGACAAACGTTGGTATGTCGTGCCTCTTTGCCATAAATGCAATTGTCAATTTGGTGAGCATTTTTTCGTAGAAGGACCGTTGGTATCTGTGATAGCCCACAACGTAATCCTTAAGTAAAAAAGGATGTGCCATAGCGGGTAATCTCGCTATGGCTTTTTCTTCATTTCTCACAGTTTTACGGACAATCATCCTTCTTATTGTATCATTTCACTCATTTTGCATCCCAAAACTCACATTTTTCTGTAAAATCAAATTAAATACGTTAAATCTTCATTTTCTTCCATATGCAAGTAAAAAGCACATACACTTTTCTATCGCATTAACTACAAACAACTGATAATCAGCAATATCTACACACATATTGTATGTATGGCGGGTACAGACACATCCGTTATCTATTGCCAGTAGAGTCAAAGTTCCATCGTCGTGAATACAGATAAAGCCCCATGCATACGACAGAACACAGCAACACTATGGCTGTCATGGAATGAATCATATTGCCCAGCCCTGTCAGTGGAGCAACTATACCACCAAGCAGGAAAGGCACAGACCCAAGCAATGCGGAGGCTATGCCACGGTGCTCGCTTACAGCATTGAGGGCAAGCGTTATCCCTACAGGAGTCATCATGCCAACACACAAGAGCATCAGCACTATCATCAGCTCAAAGACAGCGAAAGGCCATTCCAGCCAAAGGGAGACAGAGACCATTATACCCGTCGCGAGGAGCCCTGCCGAGCACCATGGAGTAACGGTAGACAGACGTTTCACATTCATCACCATACTGCTGCCCACTACCAATCCGAGAGCGTTGGCGGCAAAACAGACGCTGTACTCCAAAGGAGTGAGCCCGAAATGGTTCTGAAAGATAAAAGGCGATGCCGAGATATAAGCCATCAACGCTGCCGAGGAGAAGCTCTGAAGCAGGTTCATCACAAGATAGCGCCCATTTCCGAGCACCTGACCGTAACATCTGAATGTTTTCAGCACAGGCATCTGCAGCCGTTCTTCCACAGGCAACGTCTCGCTCATACGACGGCATACAAGCAGCAATCCGAATGCCCAAAGGCCGAGCACAGCAAATGTACCCTGCCAGGATGTCAGGCTGAAAGCTATTCCTCCGATGACAGGAGCGACTATCGGTGCCATCCCCTGCACTGCGGCAAGGAGCGAGAAATACCGATTCATATCACGCCCTGTAAAAGAGTCAGCTATAATCGCCTTTGATATGACAAGTCCCGATGCTCCAGACATCCCCTGAAGCATGCGGAACAACACAAATACATGTATTGATGTTGAGCACATGCTTCCCACTGTAGAAAGCACAAACAGCAAGAGACACCACAGCAGAGGGCGTCTACGCCCATACTTATCCGAGACAGGGCCTATAAACAGTTGTCCCGCCGCAAGCCCGAACATACCCGCCGTAAGACTGAGCTGTATCATGGGCGCAGATGCTGAAAAACAACCTGTAAGTTCGGGCAGACACGGCAGATAGAAGTCCGTTATGAAAGGACCGAACGCCGTGAGATTGCCAAGAATGAAAATCAACAGTTTCTTACTCATACATTATTCTTTTACATATACATAAAAACAGTGTCCGGACACGTGGAAAGCCAATTAGACTTACGTGTCCGGACACTACATATTGCTTTTGCGGGCGCAAAGGTATAAAAAAATATTCTTTCAGCCAAATATATGTAAAGAAATACAACATCTATTCTCTTATAATCTCCCATTACCTGGCCAGGATGTCTATCACAAGCCTGACACGGAATGTTCCATCATTTGTAAGTCCGCAGTCAAGACTGTGGCGGCCAGGATAGAGCAGAGAAAGCCTGCGGCGACAGTTCTCGAGACCCATCTGTCTGGATGCAGCGGTCATGCGTCCAGGCACAGAGTTTGTAACATCAAGGTTGAGTTTCCCGTCATGCTGTCGGAGAATAATATGGACAAAGCAAGGTGTATTAGAAGAGATGCCGTACTTAAAGGCATTCTCCACAAAGGTGATGAGCAACATCGGATGGACAAGAACCGCAGCATCCTCTACCTCATAATGGAAACGGACATCGGCAAACTCGTTAAGACGCAGTTCCTGCAATCCGATATAATGTCCTATGTACTCCACTTCTTCGGCAAGAGAGATAAACTCAAGATTTGCATTGTTATACATATATTTCGTGAGGGTGATGAAGCGTTCAAGAGCTTTCTCCGTCTTGTCGGAATGCGTGATGAGCAGTCCATATATCGTGTTGAGGGTATTGAACAGAAAGTGAGGGTTTATCTGTGCCTTGTACAGAGCCAGCTCAGCCTTGTTACGCTCGTATTCCAGTTCTTCACGTGCCAGCCGTTGGCGGTATGCCTCGGTGAGCATGCCCACGGCTACACAAAATATGACAACCACGATATAATGTAGCCATACCGCCTGTTGGTTCATCCTGATACCCCATATCGGGACGTTGACAGTCTCAAGCTGTTGTTGCCTGATGTGGTAAAACGGAGAGGTGATGTCGTATAGCGAGAAAACGAACGTCACCGTCAGCGACACGGATATGGCCACAATGGCGTAGATACGTCGTCTGTCGCGATGGAACAGCCTCGGTATAATGAAATATCTGTATATGAAATACGTGACATAGAGCCATAGCACGAAGGATGTGAAAAACAGCGGATATGTTCCCCACCACCGCTCCACAGGGAAGACAAGCATCATCAGAGGAAGGAGGACGAGGCAAAATGCAAGGTCTATGTAAAGGGAAACATTCTTCATAATCATCATATGGCGGAATTATCTATGCTGCTCGAAAAGCCAGTCCTGCACCCCTTCTACGCCATAGGCCACGAACCAGGTTGCACGGTGATTCCCTCCCGTGAGATGTGTAAACAGCAGATGAGTGCCGTCTGCACGCATCTTATCCGCTTCTTCCGAAAGACGCTCAGTGGAAAGTGTCATGTCCCATGTAGCCTCAGAGACATTATTTCCGAGACTGCGCCACAACTCCACAGCCTGCCCCTGAAGGGTGTTTGACGAGACATCTCCTTCACATGAGATAATCCACAGGTTCTGATTGGCAAGAGGTCCCATCAGCGCAGGATTCCACTTACCGGCAACAAGCAGAGCCCCAGCAAACAGATCCGGTTCTTTCAGCATCATGACGATGGAAGACATGCATCCCATTGACTGTCCTGTGGTATAAATGCGCTTCGGGTCTATTGAGTAACGCATCTGGAGTTCTTTCAGAAGAGCTATTGTAGCATCAAGATGATGACTGTAATTCCAATTGTCATCTACAGTGATAAAAGGATACTCTGGAGCCACGACAATGCACTTGTGACGCATCTGCGCGCTCGGTTCTGCCCACGATGTAGCTCCATTTCCCTGATAAAGCGTATGTTTTACAGGACCGCTTGCCACACCTGCATCATGGATGAAGAGTACTAAAGGATATCTTTCTTCTGGGTCATAGTCTTCAGGCAAGTATATATTATAAGGTAGCACTTGCCCCGTATATGGGCTTATGAATTCTTCCTGTCTGAAATCGTCAGCCACAAGACACCGCTCGGCAGTGCTCGGCATAGGCATGTTGCTCGCAGGGTATGTCTTGCCTTTGACAGTCTTGATGTCTGCGGTCTGTACCACCACTGCATTACCTGGATATTCATCATCGCCTCCTGTGCTCCATCCTGCCCTAAGTCCTGGTCCGCCCTGCATGCGATCGCGTTCCTTCTTCTTCTCGATATCTGACTGTGTAGGCTGTCTGGGCTGTGCATTCAAGTCCACTTCCGCCTTTACTTCGATAATAACATAGCGACCGTCAACACCTTTTACGCTACGTTCAGGCGATGTGTTGGCATAAACACGTACGACTTCCTTTCCCTCAATCTGGAATGTTCTGCAAGATAGGTATCTCGTACGGATTGGTGCATCATACTCCAATACGACAGTCTCCACCTTGCGACCGTCACCCAATACACGACTTATTGCCGTTACAGACCGGACATGTCCTGACTGTTCCAGATTATCTGCAGCTTGAGCCAAACAGAAAAGCCAAGCAAGAACCAGTGTCACAATTCCTCTTTTACTCATAACGTAAACAGTTTATAAACATTCAATATCATGTTGCAAAGATACAACTTCCATTTGGTAAAAAGAAAATCCATCAAACATTTTTTATCACCGAAAACACCCCTTTCGTCCCCATATACAGTTTTTTAACATACTTGCAATTAAACACAAAGCCCGTTTTAACATCTAACATACAGTAACAAACCAATAAACCAACAGATATGAAAAAAGCAATATTATTATCAGCCATCGCTCTATTGAGTTTCGGCAGTGCAAATGCCCAAAGAGGCAATGGGCAACAGCGAATGACTGTGGAAGACAGAGTGAATAACCTGAAAAAGGAACTGTGCCTGACAGATAGCCAAGCGACGAAAATAACGGTTCTATATACAGATTTTCAAAAGAAAAGACAGAATGGTGGAGAAACCTCACGAGAACAGATGCGTAGCGAGCGTGAAGAGCTGAACAAGCAGATTGAAAGTATTCTGAACGACGAACAGAAAGTGACATACAGAAACATGCAGACGCAGCGCAAAGGCGGACAAGGACACAGGGGTAAAGTCAGGTAATAAGATTCTCAGGATTATCCCGTGCGTGGTCAGGTATATTGATATTTGACCACGCTTATTTTTTCATGACCACCATCAGATTCTCAGAGTATTTTTTGCCTACAGGCAGACGCTTGCCGTTTTTAGCCAAGATAACTTCCAGCCTTGTATAACCGCCAATCCTGTTTCTCGCTACAAGGAACGAACGATGAATACGCACGAATTCATCCTCCGGCAGTTGCCCCTCAATATTGCACAGTGTCATCTTCGAAAGCACAGAAGTCCCGTCTGCAAGGTGGACCTTTATATAGTTGCCTATTGACTCTATATATAATATGGTATTTATGGATACCTTGACATTCTTATATTCCGATTTCAACAGCAGTTGCCGTGCAGATGATTCCGCAGCATTCATGAGGTCGTGCATTCGTAGCCATTGCTCAGCCTTCTGCATAGCGCGGTCGAAACGTTCATAGAAATACGGTTTATGGAGGAAATCCACAGCATTCACCTCGAATCCCTCCAAGGCATAATGGGCGTATGCCGTAGTAAATATGAGGCAGCACGATGACGGCAGACGCCGTGCCAGCTCCATCCCAGACACCTCGTTCATCTCTATGTCAAGGAACACGATGTCTGGTTCCCACTCGCAGATACGTTGCATACCCAGTTGAGGCGTACTATACGTTTCCAGTTCCACGGAGCCACGAATCTCGCAGTATCGCTTGATGATGCTCAGTGCAACAGGCTCGTCATCTATGGCTACACATCTTATCATATAATATCCCCCTGTCTAATATATTCCGATGCAAAGATACGGCTTTTCCCGCAAAAGACAAGGGATTTCTTAAATTATTCTGCCACCGAAAAACAGATATCCGTCACCACACCGACTGCAGAACCTCTTCCGACTAACATAAAATGGCTAAATTTGCATCGCACAAACATACCCTGGAGCACATCCGAGAAGGTTTGAGACAATAATATTTATACATAATAAAAATCAGATTGATATGAGAAAGGAAATGTTCGCCGCCTTTTTGGCCGGGCTGGCATTATGCGCCTGCAACAAATCTCCTAAGGCGCAGGAAAATGCCACTTACAAGACAATGACTGTAAAGAAAGAGAATCTGACACTTGAGTCTGAATATACAGCACATCTGCAAGGCTGTCAGGTTGTAGAGGTACGTCCGCAGGTAAGCGGGCTCATTACACGTATATGTATCGGCGAAGGGCAGAAGGTACATAAGGGGCAGACACTGTTCGTCATAGACCAAGTGCCTTACAAAGCAGCATTGTCAGAAGCCAAGGCAAACGTAAGAAGCGCAGAGGCGCGGCTTGCCACGGCGAGACTGAACCTGGAGAGCACCAAGACTCTCCGGGCAAAGAACGTGGTGCAGGACTATGACCTCAACGCTGCACGCAACGATTATGCCGCAGCCGAGGCAGCCTTGGCACAAGCCCGTGCACAGGAGACCAATGCCCGTAATAATTTGTCATATACGGAAGTGAAGAGCCCTGTAGACGGTGTGGCTGGCATGATTGCCTATCGTGTCGGTGCACTGGTAAGCAGCAATATCAGCAATCCGCTTGTCACTGTCTCCGATGACAGCAGCGTATACGCCTATTTCTCGCTTACAGAAAGCCAGGTGACAGAACTGACGGAACAGTACGGTTCCCTTGACGCATTTACAGACAGCATGTCTGCTGTAAGCCTACGCATGTCTAACGGAAAGATATATAGCGAGAAAGGCCATATAGCAGCCGTCAGCGGCATTGTGACCGAAGGGACAGGAGCTGTGACCATACGTGCCGATTTCCCTAACGGCAAACGGCTTTTGCGAGATGGCGGCAGCGGCACGGTCATCGTGCCATCGCGCATTAGGGGATGTATTGTAATACCACAGTCGGCAACCTACGAGTTGCAGAACAAGACGTTTGTATACAAGGTCATCGACGGCAAGGCACAGTCTGTACCCGTCACATTGTTCCGCCTTAACGATGGCAACAGATATGTGGTAGAATCAGGCCTGAACATCGGCGATGTCATCATTGCCGAAGGTGCCGGACTTGTAAAGGAAGGGACTGCCGTACAGTCTCAGAAGGGAAAGGAGTAAGCCATGACCGTAAAGACATTCATCGACCGCCCTATCCTCTCGGGAGTCATTTCGGTTGCCATCGTCATCGTAGGACTGATAGGTCTTAGCCAATTGCCGCTCGAACAGTTTCCTGACATTGCACCTCCTACAGTACGCGTCACAGCGACCTATACTGGCGCCAATGCCGAGACTGTAATGAAGAGCGTGATAACACCGCTGGAGGAACAGCTTAACGGTGTGGAGAATATGATGTACATGACCTCCACTGCTACCAATACCGGCTCGGCATCCATCAGCGTATACTTCAAACAGGGGACAGACCCCGACATGTCGGTAGTTAACGTGCAGAACCGCGTGGCTTCGGCGCAGGGACTCCTTCCCGCAGAAGTTACAAAGTCAGGCATCACCGTACGCAAGCGCCAAAGCAACTCGCTGAAAGCCATTTCGCTTTATTCGCCTGACGATTCGTATGACTCTAACTTCCTGACCAACTACATGAAGATAAACATAGAGCCACAGATGTCGCGCATCGCCGGCGTAGGTGATGTAAACATCTGGGGAGCAAGCTACTCTATGCGTATCTGGCTTGACCCACAGAAGATGGCGCAATACGAGTTGGTACCAGCGGATATCGCCACAGTACTGGACGAGCAGAACATCGAATCGCCTACAGGTACACTCGGTGCAGAGTCTGCCAACACCTTCCAGTATGTGCTGAAATACCGTGGGCGATATGAGGAAGAGCAGGATTACGGCAATATGGTCATCAAGGCTCTGCCTGACGGCAATGTGTTGCGCCTGAAGGATGTGGCACGCATAGAGATGGGTGCGGAGAACTATGCCATGCTCAGCGAGACAAACGGGCATCCAGGCGCCAACTGCATGATGGCGCAGACCTCGGGCTCGAATGCCAACGAGATAATAAAGGAGATAGACAAAGTGTCGGCAGACATCTCACAGTCATTGCCTAAAGGCATGGTGCTGGAGGATATCACCAGCACGAAAGATTTTCTCGACGCCTCTATCGACAACGTGGTGGAGACACTGTTCATAGCCATCATTCTTGTTGTGCTGGTGGTCTACTTTTTCCTGCACGACTTGCGTGCCACGGTCATACCGTCGCTCGCTATCATCGTATCGCTAGTGGGTACCTTTGCATTCCTCAGCGTAGTAGGTTTCAGTCTCAATCTACTGACACTATTCGCACTGGTGCTTGTCATAGGAACAGTAGTCGATGACAGCATCGTTGTCGTGGAGGCTGTACAGGCTCGCTTCGAGGAGGGATATACCTCGGCATACCGTGCTACAGTAGATGCCATGAGCGGGCTTACCTCGGCACTGCTGACTACCACAATCGTATTTATGGCAGTGTTTATCCCTGTGAGCTTCATGGGTGGGACAACAGGCACATTCTACACACAATTCGGACTGACGATGGCGGTGGCGGTAGCCATATCACTGCTCAATGCCATGACCCTCAGTCCGGCACTCTGTGCACTGTTCCTGCGTCCCCGTGCAGGCAAGGCAAACGGTGAGAGACCTGGTTTTTCTGACCGTTTCCACTATGCTTTCGACTATTCGTTCCGCCGTATGCAGCAGAAATACATCAAAGGCGTATCGTTTCTCTTCCGCCACCGTGGCATAGCAGCCGGCAGCATTGTCGTGTCAGGCATAGCACTGGCTGTACTTATGAACACAACCAAGACGGGACTGGTGCCACAGGAGGATATGGGTACCATCAATGTCAACGTGCAGACTGCACCAGGTACCAACCTTGAAGAGACAGGACGTATCATGGACGAGATAGAGAAAGCCATAAAGGATATCCCGCAAATAAAGATATACTCACGCATCACAGGAAAGGACGCCATACACAACCAATCAGCCTCAGCCGGCTCGTTTACCATAAGACTGAAAAACTGGAGCGAGCGTAAGGAAAAGGATGACGATGTGAATGCTGTGATGAACGAGATATATCGCCGTACCGACAACATAAAAGCAGCCGACATACGCGTATCCACCCAACCGATGATTTCCGGCTACGGTACGAGCAACGGATTCGAGCTGTATGTACAAGACAAGAAAGGTGGCAGCGTGGACGACCTGCTGAAGTACACCAACAATTTCATCGATGCAATGAACAAGCGTCCAGAGATATCACGCGCCTACACCACGTTCGCAACAAAGTATCCGCAGTACATGGTAGAAGTGGATGCGGCTTTGTGCAAGCGCAATGGTGTATCACCCTCAGATGTCCTCAAAACACTGGCGGGATATGTGGGCGGCAGCTACTCCTCAAACCTCAACCGATTCACAAAACTCTATCGCGTCATGGTACAAGCATCGCCTGAGTTCCGTCTTGATACCGAAGCACTGAACAACATCTTCGTCCGCACCTCAGGAGGACAAATGTCGCCCATCGCTCAATACCTTACCCTGACACGTACCTATGGTTCGGAGAGCCTCTCGCGCTTCAATCTGTTCAATGCAATAAGAGTCTCCGGTGTCCCTGCCGACGGATACAGCTCCGGACAGGCTATCAAAGCCATTGAGGAGGTTGCCGAGACAGCCCTGCCAGAGGGCTACGGATACGAGTTCGGTGGAATGTCACGCGAGGAAGCGTCAACGGGCAACACCACCACACTGGTATTCATCATCTGCATAGTCTTCATCTATCTCATCCTCTGCGCCCTCTACGAGAGTCTTATGATTCCGTTTGCCGTTATCCTATCCGTGCCGTTCGGACTGATGGGCAGCTTCCTCTTTGCAAAACTTTGGGGATTGGAGAACAATATCTACATGCAGACAGGTCTCATCATGCTCATCGGATTACTGGCAAAGACAGCCATCCTGCTCACGGAATATGCCTCAGAACGCCGCAGGAGAGGCATGGGAATCACCGCCGCAGCCCTGTCGGCGGCAAAAGCCCGTCTGCGCCCTATTCTCATGACCTCGATGACGATGGTCTTCGGCATGCTGCCGCTGATGTTCTCACAAGGTGTCGGTGCCAACGGCAATATCTCAGTGGGTGTAGGCACAGTGGGCGGAATGTTGCTCGGCACAGCCGGACTGCTTTTCGTTGTGCCGTCACTGTTTATCGCCTGCCAGTATCTGCAAGAACGTTTCCTTCCTGGACACAGGAAGGAATAAGACCAAGCTGTCTCCATAAGTATGGCGCGGACAGACAAGCCTGTCTGTAACATCGTCATATCGGATAAAGACAATACGAAATCAAAATAAGATAAAGAAATAAGCGAACATCATCTATAAATGAAAAGAACAGGAATAATCTTCGCCGCCGTCTGCCTGCTCAGCGGATGCGGCGTATACTCCCGATACTCCCGTCCTGACCTGGACATACAGACTGACAGTCTATATCGGAACCATACGGCGACTGACACGGCGACGACAGCTGCCATGTCATGGAAAGAGCTGTTTACAGACAAATGTCTTCAGACCTTGATTGCCACTGGACTGGAGAGGAATACCGACCTCGCCATAGCACGCCTGCAGACGGAAGAGGCCCAGGCGGTACTCATGAATACGCGCCTGTCATATCTGCCGTCACTGTCTCTCACGCCGCAAGCCGGCGTAAGCCATTACAACGGCGAAACGAAAAAGACCTACAATATCGGGGGCATGGCGACATGGGAAACGGACATCTTCGGGAAAGTGACAAACGCAAAGCACGGTGCGACAGCAGCACTGGAGCAAAGCATCGCCTACGGACAGGCTGTGCAGACAGGCCTTGTGGCTACCATCGCCGGGAGTTACTACACTCTGTTGATGCTCGATGAGCAATATGCCATCGCAACCCAGACCATGAAAAACTGGGATGAGACCATCGCAACGCTCGAGGCTCTTGTGGAAGCAGGCAGAGCAAACGATGTCGCGGTGCGTCAGGCGCGTGCCAACAAAGTGGCTCTCGAAGCATCACTGCTGACCATACAGAAAAATATCAACGAGACAGAAAACAGTCTGTGTGCACTGCTCAAAGAGCCATCGCATACAATCAGCAGAGGAACGCTTTCCGAGCAGCATTTCCCGGATAATCTGTCTGCAGGCATACCACTGATGCTTCTCATCAACAGACCTGACCTGCGGCAGGCGGAAGCTGCACTTGCAGAGGCGTTCTATGCCGTCAATTCCGCACGCGCAGCGTTTTATCCATCCCTCACGCTCTCTGGTTCTCTTGGCTGGACAAACAGCGGAGGCGGAATTATCATTGACCCAGGGAAATGGCTTTCCTCTGCCATAGCACAAATTACTGCACCACTCTTCAACAGAGGTGCGAATATTGCCAACCTGAAGATTGCAAAGGCACGACAACAGGAGGCAACCCTGCGCTTTGAACAGGCTCTGCTTGATGCCGGCAATGAGGTGAACGACGCTCTCTCGGCATGGCAGACGGCTGACAGGCGCATAGTCCTTGACGAGCAGCAGACAAGCGATCTGGAGATTGCCGTGGAAAAGACCAGCCTGTTAGTACGCTATACCTCTGCCAACTATCTGGAGGTTCTGACTGCACAACAGTCACTGCTCAATGCCCGTCTGACACTGGCTCAGGACCGCATAGACAAAATTCTGGCTACTATAAGTCTCTACCACGCTCTCGGAGGTGGCACAGAATGACACTCCGAACGCCCCAAGACAAGTAACTCAAAAAGATATTTCCCAATAAAAAATAAAAGAAAATGACTATGAAGAAACTGATTTTTATGTTCGTGTGCCTGTTCGGCTTGTATGCAACAATAGCGTGTGCCGACAACGAGAGACCCATCTCTGTCTCCCAATTGCCGGCAAATGCACAGCAGTTTCTGCAACAGCACTTCCCCGACAGGAAGGTGGCACTCGCCAAGATGGAGACCGAACTGATGTCAAAGAGCTATGAGGTATATTTCGCCAACGGCGAGCATATAGACTTTGACAGCAAAGGCAACTGGACAGAGGTGGACTGTAAGATGTCTGCCGTGCCGGCCGGCATAATCCCTGCACCTATCGCAACGTATGTCAAAGACAACTATCCTGACGCTTATGTCAAGAAGATAGAGAAGGACAGGAAAGAGTATGAGGTGAAGCTGTCAAACCGCATAGAGCTGTCCTTCGACTTGAAATTCAACATCATGGACATAGACATGTAAACATAGCTTAGGACATGACATACGGCTACCGTCAAAGCCCGTGACATACACGTCCAGTCTACCTGTAAGAATGCTGTGTAAAGACATCTATGACTACACAAGTACTTACCTGCAGTAAGTGACAGTTGATATGGTGAAAGGTCACTTCCCGCATAGCGGGAGGTGACCTTTGATTGTTCTGTAACATATCCAATGAATTATACATGGCAACCAGTGGCAATAAACGAGAGTTTATGCAGCAAAGTCATGGCCACGACAAGGGGACGCGCAACATCTGTATTGCATTTTGGCCACATCCCCACCCTGTTCTCTCGGTATAAGGAGAACAGGCATTTTACACTGAAAGTAGCCACAGGAACTACCGTTGCGGTTGCCACACTGACATATACTATGCCATACTCGCCTTGCTTTATCTCTGAGGCTGGTATGGTAAGGAAAAGTAACTGCTCAGGCAACATTGATGAACAGTTACAGGGAAAGTGGAAACGGCAGAAAATATCCAAATCATGGATTCATGCCTGATAAGCAAGAAGTGCCGTTGACTTTTATTGTCAACGACACTTCGCTTTGCATTGTATTTCAAAAAGCATTACGACATCCACTCCTGCCTGTTTCCTGTCAGGATATGCAGGAGCCTGCCTGTATTGCCAAGATGCTTCCGCTTACTTCACCACCTTAACGGTCTTGCCGTCAGCCTTACGGATGATATATACATTACCTGACTGCATAGCGTTAACCTTCGCGCCACCTATAGTATATATTCCTATTGTCTGCTGCATATCGGCAGATACACCAGTGATGGCTGTATTGACTTTACCGAAGACAACCTTGATGGACATTGCGCCGAACGGTATGTCTATCTCTGCATACAGCTTGTCCTCTGTCATCTCTGCATTGAGTGTCACAGGCACCTCGCCGAGCTGTGGGCCAAGCCAGCCGTCAACACCCTCAAGGTCACCGTCCTTGATGGTAATTGTCTGTGTGGCAGACAGGGTGATGACACCGTCTGTCTCTGTGCCTTCAACATCCTCTATAGTGATTGTGCCGACTGCTATTGCATCAGCATCTGTGCCAAGGACGAAGTTTGGCAGACTCAGAGTATACTTGCCGTCGCCCTTGTCGCTGACGAAGATTGAAGCCTGCTGAGGCTCCAAAGGAGTACCGTCAAGAGTTACCTGAAGATTGTCAGTGAACTCCTTCGCTACGACCGGTGCCGACTCTGCCTCACATACAAGCTCGACATCATCTACATACATCACGCTACCTATAGCACCCTGAAAAGCCGCGCCGTCTATACTTGCAGTAAACACAATAGCGAGGTTGTAACCACCGGCAGCAAGCTTGTCCTTGTCCACTTCCTTGGTGTAGTCGAATGTCACATTCTTATATGTCCATTCATCTGCGTTATCAAGTTCTCCTGCATTGGCTATTCCAATAATATTCTCATTAGTCAGAATATTTGAGCCGTCAGCCTGAAAAGAGCCATTGACATTATCATAGAGCACAGCATAGGCATTACCCTTGTCTGTCTTTCCTGTCACCTCTTTCCTGTCAATATCCTGCAGCTTTGCACCTGCCTGGTATTTATAGTAGAACGAGAAACTCAACGGTTTCTTATCATAAGGTATTCCGAACTTAGTGGAAGCCAAAGGATTGGATATATTAAGGCTGAAGCTGCCGAAGAACATATTACCCGCTGCAATAGGAGTCTTTTTGGAGAATATTGTATAGGTATCCTTTGTTTCCAGCTTCACACAAGCCCCTGTCCTGCCATTTGCTTCTACCTCTGTAGGGAAGTCACCTTCCTTTGCACCACCAGAAATAATCTTTGCTGCAGCATATCCGGAATTACCTGTTCCCCAGATACCCTGTTCACTGCCATCAACATCCAACTCATACCAAGTATAGTATTTGTTGTTTTTTTCTTTTTTGTAGTTCTCAAAACCATATTTGACGATGTCCCCATCGCCTGCCGCCATGACATTTAGAGTACATAAGGCAGCTGTCATTAAAGTAAAAAGTTTCTTCATGATTTTCCTTTCTAAAAAAATAATTTATGTATTTGCGTTGCGAAGTTACGAAAAGAGTGTAATTTATTGGAAATGAGCGTAGGTTAATTGCTCTTGATAGTAAT
>JAIDEM010000206.1 GCA_029054825.1 Prevotella sp.
CTATTTATCTATAACTTTCTTTGTTTCTTTTATTTTCTTATCTGAATGCAAAACAACATCTTTTATAACCAATTTCTGAATAGCAGAAATTAAAATATCCATGGAGTTCCAATATGGGATTTTGTCAAAACAAGGTAAAGTTATTACATCATTCAATATTTTCTTACTGCTAATACTATTGCCCCAAGAATACTTATATCCCATACTTTTGTTTATACACGTTACCATATATAATTGAATATTCTTACTGCTTTTTGATATATCTTTCAAATGTAATGTTAGATTGTGGCTATCATTTGAGAAGAAATCATCCTTTTGATATGTCACAACAAATGTCTTCCCTCCTATAAAAATACAGTTCCCTTTATCTAAATATTTTTCATCATAAGAAATATATGAGTTCACAGCATTATTATCAGCACTTGCACATAGATATGGAATGTCACCACTACCCTTTATAATATCTTTAGATAAAATATTTCTTGTATTCTTTATGTTAAAAAGTGATGGAACAGGAAAATATTTAAACGACAATTTATCATAGTCTTCCAATGCATTTCGCTCTTCATTTGTCAATTCATAATCTTTTAGACCTATAACAGATAAATAAGCTTCCAGCTCCGCTATAAATTCATCAATAAAACAGAAATCAATATCCCCATTACCGGAAACAGGGACTTTTATGGTTGTATCTAAAAAGGTTTTATCAACATCTCTCACCAACACAGACAATAATCTTTTCTTTTGCTTATTCAACAATGTTGTGAAAAACAAAATAGAGTTCTCTGTCAGATTTATTTTAGGAATTATTTTTCTGACAAATTGACCTGCATACCAAGGTTTTCTACGATAGAAAAAATCCATCTGTAAGAGTCCTAAACTCCAATTGCCAGCCGAATTTATATTCTCCTCGTTGACAAAACCCGTCTCCTTTAAGATACCCTGATTTATTGATGTTCGGGTAACATAGTCAAATTCTGTTCCAGGAACAAGGGCATCAGCATTAAAACTACTTGTGTTTTGTATATCAAATAAGTTACATAATCTGAACTCTCCCCACTCAACTTTATGCAATCTCTTATTGAGTGGGGATTCTATTTTCCCAGGCTATCCTCCTTTGTTTGTTGTTGTCTGAGAAGATTAGAAACTTCCCAAGCTAAATATTCGCTTACAGTTTTCTTAAAATCCTGCAATGTTACATCAAGACTTTGCATTTCATTTATTCTTATATCGTTCCTTGTGGTTTCAGCGTCTTTATATCTCTATTGACCCACAAGAACTATTTTTATGCGATTTATATTTTCTATCTGTAAAAATCCCTACTTGGTAGTTTATGCCTACACTCATATCAATTAAGTCTGTTATTTGTCTGCAAATATAGTAAAAAATCTTCACTTAGCAAAGGAGGACAGACTATTTTCTCAAGAAAATGAATTACACACCATTCATACAGTAAACCTACCTGCTTTTTATGAAGCATAATTGTCGGTGTACCAGAAACAAGTTACATTCTCATACATAAAAGGCAACATCTCTGTTTTTATATCCTACCATATTGATTTGTATAAATTTACCTTCAGATAAGCCTTACGTATAAAAAAATATCCGTCCCGAGATATTTCCCTATTCGGAGAGGCTCGGGACGGATATCGTTTCATTTATTTCTGTGGGCAGGTTCCTTTAATGGGAGCGGAGACAGGGATGATGTATGTCTGCGCGTCGGTTCTGGGGAAAATGCCGTGAAGGTGACTATGCAAAGTACGCGGGGAAGGCGCGGAGGATCAATAAGCCACGCGGATATGCAGGCGATGCTTACGGTTCTTGTCGATGCTGTATTTCTTCAGGACACCGGGACCGCAGGAGCTGTTGCCTATGCCAAGCACAGCACAGTCTATGGTGAGGATGGTGTAGTCGCCTTCCTCCAACTCGTGGTCGTGACGGACTGCAGCTATGTCTTGAGGTGTGTAGTGGAGCGCAGAGAACGAGAACGGGGCATCGACTGCCGTGACGCGGACTTTTCTGCCAGACTTGGTGCTCAGCGAGACGTAGGATGTCTCACGGTGATTGCCGCAGTCCTGTGGTACAGGATAGTGGGCATACTCGTCTGTCACCTTCGACTGCCACAGTCCGATATGGCAGGAACGCCAACGGTCAGGGTAAGTGTCCCACGGACCACGGCCATAGTACTCTAAAAGCTCATAATCCTTTGGCAGACGGAGCTGGAGTCCGAGACGCGGAAGCTCTGGAAGCTCACCGCGGAACTCATACTCCTGCACGATGTCAAGCGGCATGCCTGACTTGCCATTGCCGCCGTCGGCAGCACTGAATGTCGTGGTCACAACGATGCTTCCTGCGACATACTTGTATTCCTCTACACGTACGATACTTCCATCTCCGTTCGTCTTCTCCTCAAGCACCTTGACCTCTGGAGAGTCAAGACGGTTTTTCTGCCAGTCCTTGGCTATCCAGTTGCCGAAAGACTTGTCGTTGTCTGTCGGAGCGCGGAACAGGGAGGCAGAGACGGCGGCACGCAACGCCACGGCATCCATGCCTGACTTCCCTGACTTTGTCATAGGCTGTGCCTTAGCGAAATCCAGAACATCGCCCGAGAGACAGAACTGCTCGTCGGAAACCTTATTATTTTCACGCATGACAGTGAGGTTGAGGAGTGTCTGGACACCAGGCTTTGCCATAGATGGCACGCCTTTTATGCTTAGCAGGGCACTGTCTCCAGGGAGAACTTCCGGAAGAATTATGTCAAAAGGCTTCTGTGCCTTGCCGTTTACGATAATCTGTCCGCGCACCTTATAGCTGTCGAGACCTATATGATGGTTGCGGTTTATGACATAGATACCATCACCATGTCTGCTGAACTGTACAGGAGAATAGACATGCTGCACCTCGTAATACTTAGCTGTCAGTTCGCGATCGCACTTGACTATGCCGTTGAGACAGAAGGCCTTGAGATTCGGTTTATCACCGAAATCACCGCCGAATGCCACCCATCGCTTGCCTGAGGAAGAGACTTTTCCGTCCGTCTCGGCAGGATTCTCCTGTGTAGGCTTTATGATGCCCTGGTCTACCCAGTCCCAGATAAAGCCGCCGAGCATACGCTGATTGGAGTATATCTCATCCCAGTACTCCTGGAAATTGCCGAGAGCGTTGCCCATACAGTGGGCATACTCAGATGTAAGCACAGGACGCTGGTCGAGCACAGGACCGTTGACGGTCTGCATATACCACTTGCGTTGTGCTATGCCAAGCAGATGTTCCCAGCGTGCATTCTCGGCACGCTCCTTGTCACTGCCCTCCGGCACGCCTGGATTGAGATATTCCTGCATCACACGTGGATAGAACCGCGAGATGACATCGACACATTGCGGGTCGGCAATCTCCTCTGTACCGCCGACACTGCCTTGCGCCCCCTCATAGTGTACAAAACGTGTCGGGTCAAACTCATGCAGCCAGCCTGCCATTGCACTGTGGTTCGCTCCGTATCCGCTCTCGTTGCCGAGACTCCAGAAGACCACAGAGGCATGGTTCTTGTCACGCTCTGCAACACGGATGATACGGTCCATCATAGCGTCATTCCAATCAGGCGTCGACGTAAATTCGCCACGGACACCATGATTCTCGGCATTAGCCTCATCAAGGACATAGAGACCGAGAGAGTCACAGAGCTCATACCAGCGCGGCGTACTCGGATAATGTGAGGTGCGCACAGCATTTATATTTGCCTGTTTCATAAGCCGAATGTCCTGCAACATGCGTTCCTCGGTCATCACACGTGCCTTGAAAGGATCGTGCTCCAAACGGTTCACGCCACGGAAGCGCACCTGCTTGCCGTTGACAAGGAACATGCCGTCACGTATGGCAAGCTGTCTGAAACCGATTTTCTGCGTCACAGACTCTGTCGGCTGTGACGCTCCTGGGGGCAACAGCTGTATCTTCAGCGTATAGAGATAAGGGGTTTCCGCCGTCCATGGGTGTACATCGCAGAGGAGGGTGTCAAGGCGTGCGAACTTCATGCGTCCGCGCTGCGGATACCACTCGTTCATCACAGCCCCTTTATGGTTAAGGTTAAGCACAGGTTCAGCATCCGTCTTCATCACTGCAACCTCATTGCCGTCGGCATCACAGAGAGTCGCCACGATGGTATATCCCTTGGCATCGTTGCCGTCAAGAGACTGCAACTTAGGATTTATCTGCAGATGAAAATTGCGGTATGTATCATCTGTCGCAACAGTACGTACCGTGAAATCGCGCAGACGGAGTGCCGGCGTATGAAAAAGCGTGACACTTCGGTGTATGCCTGCAAAGCGCCATGCATCCTGATCCTCAAGATAAGAGCCGTCACTGTACTTGTAGACAGTAAGTTCGATGTCGTTTTCGTCCGTTCCGGCATTAAGATATGATGTGATATCAAACTCCGAAGGTGTGCAGGAGTCCTGCGAATAGCCCACCTGCTTGCCGTTGACCGAGACATAGAATGCCGACATCACGCCGTCAAAGCGTATATATGTGTGGCCGCCATCGGTAAGCCAGCTGGCCGGAACGGTGAATTTCCTGCGGTACTGACCTGTAGGATTGCGCTCGGCATATGCTGTGTAAGCCTGCTTCGGTTCCTCCATGACGTATGGCGGACAGACCTTAAAGGTGTAGCCAGACGAGGAATATATCGGTGTTCCATAGCCGGAGACCTCCCAAATGGCAGGCACGGCGATGGTGCCCCACTTTGCTTTCTCTATCTTCTCAGGCACAGGAGCCCAGCGGAAAGCCCACTCTCCATCGAGTGTCATCTGACGGTCACCCGGCGCAAGACAGTACGGGATAAAGCCCGCCCGTGCCGGTTCACGGTTTATCTGCAGCACATGGTTGTCCTCATACGCTGCTTTCTGTGCCATTCCTGCCAACGGGGAACAGGCAATAACGAAACATGTAAGTAATCTGGTCAGTATCATTTGATAAGGTAAATTATTATGTTTGGAAAGGCAAATATACACTGTAAGGACAACAAAGCCGTGACGGCAATGCTGCCACAAGACAGCAAAAGGCTGACGACGCGCTACGGAGCGGACGCACATAAAGAGGCTACGCCTTCTCGAGAAGCACCACGGCATATGCCGAGATGCCCTCTTCACGGCCAGTAAAGCCGAGTTTTTCGGTCGTTGTCGCCTTGATTGATATATCGTCAGCATCACATTCGAGAACTCCGGCGAGACATTCTTTTATCGCCGAGACATGCGGATTGAGCTTAGGACGCTCGGCACAGACCGTAGCATCTATATTTCCCAACCTGTAACCCTTCTGCATGATGAGGTCAAGCGTCTTGCGCAGGAGTATCTTCGAGTCTATCCCGTCTGTCTCCTCCGCAGTGTCAGGGAAGTGGAAACCTATATCACGCATATTTGCGGCACCGAGCATGGCGTCGCAGATGGCATGGATAAGGACATCGGCATCACTGTGTCCGAGGAGCCCCAAGGAGTGTTCTATCTTTATTCCGCCGAGCCAGAGGTCACGGCCTTCAACGAGTTTGTGGACATCAAAGCCCATTCCAACACGTATCTTCATATCTTATATTCTGTTTTTCATGATGATAAATGACTGCATAGTATACACCTTACATCAGCAGCGCCCATATGTTTGTCACGCAGCAGCGACAGGCTCTTTCATATAATAAGACAAAAGAAGGGCTTATCAGGCAGAAGCATCAGCGTCTGCCAAACAAGTCCTTAATTCCGTCCATGTCGAATGCGAGGGAGAAACGCAATGTCTGGTCAAGCGGACTGGTCTTCGCCTTGGAGATGACATAGCCGACATCAAGCGAGAAGACATTCATCTTGAATCCTGCACCGACAGTATAGTACTTTCTGTTGCCTTTGCTCTCAGCCTCGTGGTGGTAACCTGCACGGAGCGAGAACTTATCGTTGTAGACGTATTCCGCACCGACACTCCACTGTATCTCGTCAAGTTCCTCCTTGAAACCACCTGGAGCGTCGGAGAAACTCTTGAACATGCCCGAGATGGAACCTACATCATAGTACACCTCATCGGCATATTCGTCAAGCGTGGCGGCATTAGTCTCGCCGTTTGCCTTAGCCTCCTCATACTTATCCATGGAAGGATAAGAAGGCACAAGCAGTTTGTTGGCATCGGCAGCGATGGTAAATCTGTTGTACTCGTTTATCGGAATCATGAGCGATGCGCCGAGCCTGAGATTAGTAGGGATAAACTCCGAGCGGGTCGAGCCTCCGAAAGTTATCTTGGAACCGATATTGGAGACATTGAGACCGAGGCCGAGCTGGCACTCGCGGCTGCCGAGATTGATATAGTCCTGGTAGTAGCAGGCGATGTCTGCGCCAAACGCTCCTGCCGCAGAAGTCTCCTCTGTCTGGCTATATGACATATCGGAACGGAGGTAACGCACAGCTGCGGCAAGGGAGAACTTCTGGCTGAGCATCATGGAGTATGCCACATCTACCGACATCTCGTAAGGCTTTATCGACATATCTTCCTGTCCGTCAAAAAAGACTTCACCGAGAGAGAAATAGCGTATAGAACCGGAAATGGCGGAATACTCTCCTATGCGGTAGTATCCGGAAAGGTATGCAATGTCCATATCCCCTACAAGTTGGCGAAGCCATGGAGTATAGTTGAGCGACACTCCTGCACGCGAGATGCAGAAAGGATACTTCGCCGGATTCCAATACTGTGAGGCAACATCCGGGTCTGTAGCAGCACCGACATCGCCAAGGCCGCCGCCACGGGCGTCAGGGGCTATGGTCTGAGAGACGAGGGCTGTATGGATGGGGTTGAACATGTTTCTCTTTTCATCTTCGGCAACGGAGACCGTCACCACCATAAGGAGAACAAGGAGCGAGCCTATTTTCTTTGTCATTGTATGTTATATTTATTGTTTTGCTTGTCTGAGGTATCCCGAGGCACTATGCCGTGACATCATTGCCTGCCGGATACTTGTCTTTTTCTTATGCTACAGACATGGAGACTGTCAGTCGCTGAGCACGACAATCTTCTTCGCCTTTGTCGTCTTGGAGCCGCCGTCGCTGGCAATGCGCGCACGGTAGAGGTAGACTCCAGTGGCAAGCCTGACTCCTCCCGAAAGGCTGCCGTCCCAGTCTATGCGCGAGGTGGCAGTATCCGAGGCAGAGCTGTCTGAGATTCTGTGCAGGAGACGTCCGCTCATGTCGAAGATTTCGATGTCGACATCGGCAGGAGAACCTACACGGTCGTGGGAGACAATGAACGAGGTGACCTCGCGGACAGGATTCTTCGTGACATAGACATCAAGATAGTTCGGGTCCAGCCCTCTCACCACGTTGAACGAGAGTGTTGTCACAGACGGGTTGTTGAGTATGTCCCACGCACGAAACCGCAGGGTATGGCGTCCCTCCGTCAGTTCGGGGATGCTGAAATGCACGGTGCCCGACGTATATGTCCCGAAATCATACTGGAAACAGTCGTTAAGGTTGTATGTCCTTGCAGCATCGTTGTCTATGGCCAGTTGCATATCATGGCCGATTCCTGCACCGGACGCGTTTATGCCGTCATTGTCCCTTATCTCCGCGATAAAATACGGAGTGGTGTTGACATCGCCGCCGTTGACGAACATCGGGGAGTTGAGATAGCAGTACATTGACGGACCTATCGAGTCGTTGAATATCTCCTCCGTGCCTCCCACAAGGAATCGGTCTGTCTCGCCATTGGCAGTCATCGAGGCATCGGCGGTATAGGCAAACATCGTGACAAGTCCGCTTTGGTCCGAATAGTTTATGTCCTTGGGCACGGCAAAGCTGATTTCGAACCTGCCTTTGCGCACACTGTCAGTGCCGGAATACAGGACTTTCGTGCGGTCGGTGTACTGAAATGGCGAGGCATCAGAATTGCCTAATGTAGTGCATGTCTCGGCATTGTCGCGCACAATGACAGATATACGTCCGTCGAAAGCGTCCAAGGCGTTGCCGTCCCTGTCTATATGGCCGATGATGCGCACCTTGCTGTTGGCGCGCACCGTAGGCATCTCACCCTCCGACAGGTCAACGTCGTTGATGCTGTCCACGACACATCGGTACAGCGGAATGTTTGGAGCAAGAGCCGGATCGCCGAGCAGCGAGTAATGGAGCTTGTTGAGCGTCATGTCGCGCCCCGATGTCACGAGCTGTGTCTTGGCACTCCTGTTCGCCTCTCCCAGCGTGGTCCGTCGGCCGTCGGCAGACGTGAGGAGGGATGTGAGGAACGCCTCGTTCATGTATCTGTTGTAATATGCCCTCACGGTTCGTGTCGTTCCGAAGAACGCCACGCCGCCGCCCTTGTCGTTGGTGACTATCGTCTCGCCGATGGTGGATGCCGTACCGTCAAACGGACCGACATCACACGAGGCGGTAATCCATATCGGGAGATTGGTGTTTCTGAAGTCCTGGACATCGCTAAGGCGCAGCACATACTCGTGGGAGATGGCGTTAGGGCCGCCATGGCCTGCATAGTCGATGACAAGCGCGCCGGCTTTCTGCTGTGCCTTTATCGCGCTCTCCACGTCCGGGTATCTGTTTCCTGTGGCGGAAACGACACGGCTGTAGGCATCCCAGTAGACCTTGCGGACATTGAATCCCGGGAAACCGGAGATTACGGCGTCAGCGACATAGTTGACATCGCGCATGTGGAGGTTGCTGTCTCCGTCATCGCCGAGGAACATCACAGTATTCTGCCAGTCACCGACATTAGCGTTCTCAACGTATGCTATAGTCTTGTCGACAAGAATCTTAGCCTCTGCCGGCGTAGTAACAGGAAACCTGCCGACGGCCACATCCGGCGTCCCTGAATATGAGCCGTTGCGCATAAGGGCCTCGTTGTCGTCGAGCATCACAATGAAATCGTCTGAAACGAAACTGTACTCCGCATTGTATGAGTTCTCACTCTCGAAACAAAGCAACTGGTCATCGGCGCTTATGCCTCTGCACCCCTGTGAGAGGAGGCGGTTGTCCCACTTGCAGTCTCCGAAAAGGAGCAGGTATTTCGGATACTTCTCGCTGTCTCCGCGGTCGTAAAGCATCTTCATGTAGCGGCGATATGCCGAGACATCGGGCGTGCCGCTTGAGAATTCGTTGTACAGTTCATCGGCAGGAACGATACGCACTGACAGACCATCATGGCGCTCATGATGGTCCTTCAGCCTCGTAGCCTGTGCCAACAGAGCCTGCGAGGTAGGGATTATTATCGTCATGTCGACTATAGAGTCGCTGTGATGGTCCTGATTCATGATGCGGTAGACATACTCTGCCGCAGGGAACGTGCCGTTCTGCAAGTCGGGAGCTGGGCGCGGAGTGGCTGTGCGCAGAGACAGATAGTCAAGACGCAAAGGACCTCCCGAGAGGCAGGTGAGCGTTATCGTGTTTACGGGATGTGTCTGCACATCATAAGTCACTGTGGTATACATCGCCTTGTCATACTCCTGCGAGAGAGTGACGCGCCCTTGTGGAAGTTCCTGTCCGTTCACAGTCAGGCTGAATGTGCTGTTTACACCTGCCGTGACACAGGCGGAGAGCACGCCGTCCGCAGCGTCTCCAGGAGTGTCGAGGTTGTATGTCCTGCTGCCGCCGAGAGGAATCGTCGTCGACTCCGCGAGGTTTCGTCCTCCCTCGTACCATGCGTAGTCGTCCACCTCATGCAGGCTGTGATAGTCGTCTGCCGTGGGATAGTTGTCTGCCAGCATCTCTTCATCGCTCACGATAAGCGGTTCGGTATCAGACTGGGTGATGAAATAGTAGCCTTTCTCCGAGTATGGATTCCGTGTCCTGACATCAGAGGAGACGCTCTCCCATGACACAGGCCCCTTGGCATAGAACAGTCGGCGGCCGTTGACTATACAGGAGGGCACTTCATGCAGGTCGTCCGTCTCCTTAATGTATTCTGGAGAGAGAATCTCCGGCACAAGATTTCCGCCATAGCCGTATATCTTCACCTTGTTTATATCCGTGAAACCAGCTCTCCGCACAACATCGTCAGTAAGCTGGTAGAAGCCTGTAGACGGTACGGCAATCTTCGCCCAGGAGCCTTCTCGGAGCACAGAATGCTCGGCATAGCGTTCCTCTGGCGTAATCCTCGCTGCCTGACGGCGGTCTGAACGGTTGCCGTTCTTGGCGGAAAGGCTCTTGGGGAATGCCTCTACCTTCAGCATAAAGCTGACAAGGAAGCGGTACTTGCCGTCGCGGAAGACTATCGGCGTGAGGGAGAAAAGCATGCTTGGCTGCTTTCTGTCAACGGTGACGGTCTGCATGACATCGGGGAGCGAGGACGGCTCCTGCGACGACAGACGGTGATAGCTGTCAATGTCTTTCTGCGGCATGTCGAGAAACTCCGGATAGAGTATCTCGCAGACATACACAGAGTCCTCATAATCAAGCGGCAGCGGCATGTTATGGCTTACCTTTGGCAGCATGGAGTCGACATTGACATCCTCTGCCGTAAGGTTAAAGAACCGCTGTGCTCCGACGGCATCTGCCATCAGAACAAGCGTCATAACAAGTATGTAGCGTACCGCTTTCATCAGTTGTAGTAATTATTATCAGACCGTTTCGCTTTCCGGTTGCGGGTTATTGGTTGTGGATTGTAAGGTTATTCGGGGCAGGGACGGATATCTATCATACCGTACAACCGCATAATCGTATGACCGCACAACCGTAAAAGTCTGTCATTTTACGTGAAAATCGAGGACTTTGCGCCCTTCGAGATAACCTTCAAGGTGATTGCCTATCCGTACCGGACCGACACCTGCCGGCGTGCCTGTATACAGCAGGTCGCCGGTCTTCAGCGTGAAATACTGCGAGATATATGCTATCAGGCGGTCCACGGTATGAATCATCTGCGAGGAGCATCCTTCCTGCACGGTCTTGCCGTCTATGTCGAGATTGAAATGTATGGCCTGCATGTCAAGGAACTTTTCCTTCCCGACAAACTCGCCGATAACGGCAGAGCTGTCGAAGCCCTTGCATATCTCCCACGGCTGTCCTTCCTCGCGTAGCTTCTTCTGCAGTTCGCGCGCCGTAAAGTCTATGCCTACCGTCACAGCGTCGTAGTAACGGTGGGCAAAACGCTCGGGAATGCTCTTGCCGAGACGGCAGATGCGCACGACAAGCTCTGTCTCGTAGTCCACCTGTCCCATGAAATCGGGGAGGAAAAACGGCTTCCCGTCTTTCAGCAGTGCAGAGTCTGCCTTGGTGAAGATGACAGGGGCGCGCTCGGCAGAATCGCTTGCACTTTGTTGTAATAACGTCGTTTTTATCTCTTTATTGTGTAGGGCATAGTTCATACCCACTGCAAATATCTTCATTACAGCCTTATTTTTGATATATTAAGAAATTCAGACAGCAAAGATAATCAAAATCACTGTAATATTCAAATGTAAGGAGCATAATTTAGGAAAACTTGCATCAAAAACGGCAAAAATCACAGTTCGCAGGGCAGAATGGTATCATGATGCAGGACACAGGTCAAGGGCGAGAAAGCGGAGGGTCACCGTTTGCTGGACAAAGGGTGACACTTTACCGCACGAAAGGTGACCTTTCACCATGCAAAAGGTCACCTTTGATTATACATTTCCGTCTCTATAAGTATACGCATTGAGAAATATACTGATTTACAACACTTTACCGTCTACAACATCCGACATCTCACGGTCTTGTCATTGACACCTCACTTACTGCTATTTTTGTCTACAGACCAAAAGTTTGCACTATTTCGGCAAGAACCCGTCATTAGATTTTAAATCCTTTTCGTCTTCATCTTCGTTGCATTGTAACCGTTTCGGCAAAAGCATATCAGACTATGGATGTCATGATTCTTTATTGTTACTGGGCTTATAATCTCCTCTTCTTTCCATGCTTTTAGTGTTTCTTCTATCTTCCTTTTAAGCATATTTCCACTTTTCCAAACGACTTTCATATCAGTTATACCACTTTTTCAAACGACTTTTTGTGAATATTTCCACTTTTTCAAGCGACTTTCGTTTGCGAAGTTACTGTAAAAAAAATGATTGAATGGGTAAAACAAAAGAATTTTAACTTTTTTGTTTTCAAACATGGGCTTACGCTTCAATCCAGACAGAACTACTGACGAAACGGCGAGATGTGATTCACCGACTTGCCGAAACAGCATTTCCGACAAGAAAATTACAGTGGCAGGCACCATCAAGGAGAAGGGATTTGCAGGGAGAGCGGGGCGTCTTTCATCGTGTAAAACAGCGTTTTGCCAATTTTTCCACCATGTTTTATCAATTATTAAGCCACTTTACTATGCTGGATTACTAACTTTGCACCTGCATCGAAGAAGGACACCGTATAGCGAAAGGGAACATACCGAACAGAATTATCACAACAACCACCTAAAAAAACATAAAGATGAAAAAGAAAAACATTATCTCTGAAAGACACAGCATGGCAGGACTTGTCGCGCTGGTGATTGCATTTCTTACCGTAAACTGCATGAGCGCCATGACCATCGGACAGTATGGAGGATGGCTGGAGACGGCTTTCGTCACATGGCAGCCTGTAGACAACGCCGTATGTTATAAGGTTTCGTATAGCGGAGAAGGGATTTCAGGACAGGAAATCGCCACGCCGCTGATAAGAAAATATCCGGAATACATGCGGGCGGACATACCCGGACTGAAAGCTGGCGTATATACCGTCACCGTGAAGGCTTTCGACAGCACGGGCAAGGAGATAGACACGGCCGTGACTCCTGCCATGTCTGTATCGCCGAACAACAGGGAGGGCTTCGCCTTTTCCGGAGGCAATGTCCCGGGAGCGTACACCATGGACGGCACGCTGAAGGAGGGTGCACGTGTCTTATATGTATCTGCGGAGACGGTGAACAGCGTGACCTGCGATGTCGCGGACAGCAAGGGGAAACTTTCTTCCTATACGGGTCTCGCCAATATACTCTCGGCATACGGCAAGGGATATGACAAGACACCGCTCGTCGTTCGTGTCATAGGGACAGTAAAGGCTGAGGATTTCGAGGGTTTGAAGGACGGCAACTATATCAATCTGCAGGGGTCCAACAACTCGTCGCGCCTCATAGAGAACATAACTCTTGAGGGCATCGGCACGGACGCTACGCTCTACGGATACGGTATCTGCTTCAAGCGTGCCCACAACATAGAGATACGCAATGTCGGGATAATGCTTTTCGGCGACGATGCCATATCCATGGACACTGACAACACCAACATCTGGCTGCACAATATAGACTTCTTTTACGGCAAACCGGGCAGGGATGCAGACCAGGTGAAGGGCGACGGAAGCATCGACATGAAATATAACTCGTCTCAAATCACCATAAGCTACAACCATTTCTGGGACAGCGGCAAGGTGATGGGCTGCGGCGGCACTACCGGAGAGAAGCAGACGCTGATGATAAGTTTCCACCACAACTGGTTTGACCATACCGACTCGCGCTGTCCGCGACTGCACTACACTACCGCACATATCTACAACAACTACTACGACGGTGTGTCGGTCTACGGCATTGGCAATACGACCGAGTCGTCTGCATTCGTCGAAGGCAACTATTTCCGTAACGTGAAGCGTCCCATGATGATATCTGGACAGGGCACTGACAGCTATGACGAGAAGACGGGGACATACTCTCTGAAAGGCACATTCTCTGGACAGGACGGCGGTATGACGAAGGCGTACGACAATATCTTTGCCGAGAACACTCCGAAACTTGTCTACCAGACACAGCATACCACACAGTTTGATGCATATCTCGCGGGCTCTCGCGACGAGCGTATCCCTGAATCTGTGACTTCTGTAAAGGGCAACTGGGCTTACTCCAACTTCGATACTGCGGAGACGATGTACGAGAGCCTGCCTGATGCTCCTGCCGATGTGCCCGAGAAGGTGACAGCGTATGCCGGACGCATGGACGGCGGTGACCTGAAATGGTCTTTCGACAACAGTGTAGATGATGACGACCATGATGTGAACACAGCTCTGAAAGAAGCCATAACGTCATATCAGGGCAGGCTTGTCGCCATACAGGGTGAGGGCGGATTTGCCACGGGAATAAGCACATCATTGGCTTCCGACACACGAGATGCCGTCTTCCACGACCTTAACGGACGGAGGATGACGGATGCCGCAAGCGGTGTGAATATAGTAAGAAAGGGCAGAAGCGTCACAAAGGTTATAAGGAAATAACCTGGAGGAGTTTCTCCTGCCATACATAAAGCAACGGCATTGACGGATACAGAAAACCGTCAATGCCGTTAATGTTGATGTTCTGCTATGATTATAAACACCATATTCCGAGAAAAGTGCATAGTCAGACCGTCTCCTGCCCGGATTTACGGTTTTCGATATACTGTGTAGGGGTGATGTTCATTTCGGCTTTGAAACATCTTGAGAAGTATTTCGGGTCTGAGAATCCTACCCGATAGGCTACCTCCGCAATGGAGAGCCCACCTTCATCAAGGAGCTTCAAGGCTTTCTTTATACGCATCTGCTTGATGAAATCGACAGGAGACAGTCCTGTGAGCTGCTTCATCCTGTTGTAATAGGCTGTGCGGCTCATGCCTAAACAGCGTGCGAAATCCTCCACGACAAGGTCAGGATTTGTAAGGTTTTCGTTAAGGAAGCGTACCGACTGCTCTATGAAACGGCGGTCTTTGTCCTCGTCCTCTCCTGCCTGTGGCTTATTGTCTTTTACATGCATGCCACCGCTGAGCTCGTCGACCGTGAGGAGCAGGGAGTATTTCCGCTGTATTATATTCCGCATTCGCTTGAAATATCCGATGGCGTATGCCATGCCTAACACGACTGTCAAGGCAAGTATTACAAGTATCAGGCGGAACCATACGGTCTCGACAAATCTCGGTGTGACCACGATGCTTATCGTTCTGGAAGTCTTTCCCCACTGGCCGTTGTCGTCCGTCGCCTCTATCAGCAGGCTGTATTCTCCAGGCGGGATGCTGTTGTAGACAACTGTGGGCTGGTTGCCTGGTGCGTAGTTCCATCCACTGTCATGTCCCTGGAGCATGTATCTGAAACGTCTGTCCTTGCGTCCGCCGTACTCCATAGACGAGAGGTAGAGCGAGAAACTGCGCTGCTCGGGACGTATGACAAGCCTGTCCATGTCGTTCAGCGGCATCATTGCTGTCTCGTTTTGATATTGTACACCTGTAATGACAATACTTCTGCTCTCTGCCGACTGCACTATCTCATTGCCGGAGAACGACAGGAGGCCGTCGGAGGTGCCGACAGTGACATATCCGTCACGTACCGCAGGCTGGGCTTCGGAGAACGAGAAGTCGCCTATGAAATAGTCGTGTGTATATGTATAGTGGTGGCCGGAGCGTGAAGAGAAGCATGTTATGGACTGCTCCGACATTATCCAGATGCAGTCTCCGTCGACGACGGCTGTCTTTATCTGGTCTGCCGTGCCGACAGACGGGATGATATAGTTGGTGAAACGGAGGCTGCCGCTTAGCAGATTGCGCGAGTCAATCCTGCTGATTCCGCTTCCGAAGACACAGACGTAGTAGTGTCCGCCGCATCGCACGATGCTCATGATATCGTTGCCTTTCAGTCCCCAGGATTCACTACGGTACTTGTTTATGTAGAACTTCGGACGATTGGCATTCCTCATGTCGGCTGTAACAAGTCCGTCGGCTGTACCGAGAAGGAGTATGCCGCCACCGCAGTCAACGATGCATCGGACTTTCATCCCTGACGGCTGATTCTTTATCCTGTCAAAGCGCCATCCGTCTTTTGTATTCCTTCCCACAGACAAGCCATTGCCATAGGATGCCATGAATACCTTGCCGCCGATAAAGGCGATGTCATATACGGAGTCGCTTCTCAGGGAATAGCTGTCTCTTGCGTCATGGCGGAAATGCTTTACGGTATACTCCGTACGGCTGTTGTCGCGTGGTTCGAGCAGATAAGCGCCCTCTCCTTTTGTACCAATCCACACATCATGCTCCGGGGATTCCTTTATGCAATACATCGGCATACCGGAGAATGCGCTGTAGGTCTTGGCTATCCTGCCCTGCCTGCCCATATATCCGACAGGGTTCATGTCACGGTCTAAAAGTCTGATGGCATTTGTCCTGTCCGTGACCCAATAGCGTCCCATGGCATCGGCCATAAGGGCGCGCGTCTCCTGCTCCGCCCCATTCTCCCAATGTGTGAAGAATGCAGGACTGAAACTGATACAGTCGGCACCGCCGGCATGGAACACCCACAGGTTGTTGTCTCTGTCTATGAGGAATTTCTTTATGTCTTTCGGGGCGTAAGTCTCCTTGGCACTATCATTGTAGAACGAGCATTCCTTCAATGCCTGCGTATCTTCGTCATAATATGACAACACGCCGCGGCAGGGCTTCAGTATTATATTGTGCATGTTGTCCTCAAATATCAGTTGAGGATTCTTCATCAGCTCTCCCGGCGATGCCGGCATTGCTTCCAATGTCTTTACAGCTCCCTGTCCGGCATCGGTCATGAGACCGACGGCATTGCTGTCTCCGAAAGACCAGATGCGTTGCCGCGAATCCTTGAAAAGGTATATGGCAGGGGTTGTATTGCAGTGCATCGACTTCCTCGTCCTTACATTGAAAGTCCAGATACCGTTATCCGTCGCGCATAGGATATGCCTGCCGGCGCACGCGACATAGCGTATATCTATCCGCTCCTGGGCGGCAGTCATGGGACGGTCCTTGCTGCG
>JAIDEM010000207.1 GCA_029054825.1 Prevotella sp.
CGGCGGGGATTGTCCCACTGGTCGTACTCTATCAGCGCTATGCCCCTGCCGGTGTCGCTCTTCAGCGCGCCTGTGGATGTATAGCGGAGCGATGACCAGCCATTCGCGGTGCCGTTGAAGTCCACAGCTCCGTTGTAAAGCAGCTTCGCGGCATCGTCTCTGACGGAAAGGAGGCGGTTGCCGTCGTAGGTCAGATGGAGATTGTCTATCTTGCCGTAGACGCCATCCTGCTTCAGAGTATCTGCCACTACTTGATAGCACGGCATGAAGAACAGCAAGACAAACAACCTAAAGCCGATATGCCAGATGGTCTTTCTATGTCTCATTATTCTATGTTGACCAATAACCGTCATTCAAACCAATCCTTTATTCTTTTCCAACAAGATTTTTTTATACTATCCGGCACCTGACACTCATGAACCAAAGACTCCTTATAGTCTAATCGGAGTTCTCTACCATAATAATCTCTCCATTCTCTATGCGTCAACTCAAAAAGAGTTTTAAGGAACTCGCTGAAATCCTCTGAAGGAATCATGACAAAGACAGACTTGTTCCCATTTACTACAATAATATGAGCCTCTGCATCCTTCCAGCTACTCTGAACAAATGGATTTACAAGTCTCACGTCCTCTATTTTAGAGATACATTTCCTCAACCTTCCCAATTCTGCATGAGTCAATTTTATGGTTTCCTTTGTTCTGACTTCCTTGAAAAAAATATAGTCATACAATGACTCCGTCATTTTCTTGTCTTCATATAAAATCTTTTCATATAAATCATCACTTAAACGACCGGAAGAGATAGTCATGACACCACTGTCTGTGACATCAATCAAATAGTCTCCATCCAAATCACCTAAATTTACGAGCAGATACCTGCACATATATCCATTATTCTGTCTATCATTATCTATACACGTCGTCAGTGATAGAGCCATCACTGACAATAATATAAGAACATAAAACCTTTTCATTGAACTGTGTTTTTATTATCATACGATTATTTGTGATATCTTAGTCTTTCATTTAAGTTTTCTTCTTCCCGTAATTTATTTTCAGTGAATTTGTAATTTCTTACAGAACCGTCAATATCTTTGATACCAGTTGTTTCCAATTCTTCGATTGGTGCATCAAGGATACCGCCCATACCCTCATATGAATATTGTGTCATTTTATTCATATCTTTAGCTACTCCATTCATTGATCTATGTGCATGTATAAGTTCATGTCCAAGTGCTATATGACGAGGTATGTTCTCCTTAATTCTCTTACCAGTTTTCCTATCACGCACAATCGTAGGAACTGGAGTATCAAAATCATACCATACTTTAGCGTTAGAACCCTTACCATTAAGTTCATCTTTTCTATATATACCACGTTCACGATAACTGTCACCCGGAATGATACTTACAGTTTTTTCATGATCAACCAACTCTGATATAAGACTTGTGCCTGCGGTCAGCTTCCTACCAGTATTCCTTGTGCCACGTGTCATGATGATGACTGTGCCATGCTTCCTGTGCACACCTAATTTGTCGTTTGTAAGTTTCTGCAGTTCCGTCAACACTCTGAGACGCTGTTCCCTATTGCCTGCTATCACTATCTTTCTGCCGTCCGGGTCAATACTGTTCACAGGATTGTTCATGCAATACACATACGGACTGACGTGGTAGTATTTCTCG
>JAIDEM010000208.1 GCA_029054825.1 Prevotella sp.
AGCTACCTCAGCGCAGGATACCAGCAGGAAAAGGGTCTCTACAAGGACGACAAGATGGAGCAGCTGACCTAATATATTATTGCGCGGCAACCGCTCGCTAAACGCCAGCTGCGCACCTCTGTATGTCATAGACGGCATACAGGGTGGCAACATCGATGACATAAACCCTAACGACATAGAGACCATCGATGTCCTCAAAGATGCTTCCTCTACAGCCATCTACGGTGCCGCCGGCGCAAACGGTGTGATCATCGTCACCACAAAGCAGGGCACAACAGGCAAGATACAGATAGACTTCAACGGGTATGTCGGAATCAACGCATTCCCTTCATATCCCGAGACTTACACAGGGCAGGCATGGATAGACTTCCTCACCGAAGGCTTTGTGGCACGTGAAGGACGCCAGCCGGCAGACATCACAGAACTTTTCAATGTCGCAGGTCTCACTACCGGAGCCGTGGATGCATACAACCAAGGCAAATGGATAAACTGGCGCGACGAGATACTCCACACAGGTATCCAGCAAAACTACTCGCTCTCCATACGTGGAGGTACAGAGAAGCAGCAGAGCTACCTCAGCGCAGGATACCAGCAGGAAAAGGGTCTCTACAAGGACGACAAGATGGAGCAGCTGACATTCCGTGCAGGTACTACATATAATATAAACAAGGTCTTAAGCGTAGGCTTCCAGAGCACGGTGACATACCGCAACCAAGACACGCGCAACTCCCGTCTCTCGAAATCCCTCAACTACATACCGCTCGGCGATGTCTATAACGAGGACGGCTCTCTGAAACAGCGTCCTATAGACGACATGAACTCATACATAAACATCCTGGCCGACGACCAGCCTAATGCGTATGAGAACAACACAAAGCGCACAAACATCAACATCGCGCCGTTTATAGAGATAAGACCGCTCAAGGGCATGACTTACAAGTCACTCGTAAGCGCAAGCCTCAGCCACAGCCGCGGAGGACTGTGGGACGGCCTCGACACCTTCATGAAGCTCTCCGGCTCGTCAGACAACAAGCGAATAGCGAGCTACACATCAAACAACAGCTGGAGCTATACATGGCAGAATGTCCTCACATACAACTTCCAGATTGCCTCTGACCATGACATCACGCTGACAGGCATCACAGAGTACTCGAAGACAAACAACGAGAGCGCACTCGCACAGAATGAGCAGTTCGAGTTTGATGGCTTCAAGTGGTATCACCTCCAAGGCGGTCTCAGCCCTTATGCTACATCAGAATATAAGGAGACTGCAAAGATGTCTTACGCTTTCCGCGGTGCATACAACTATCTCGGCAAGTATCTCTTCTCAGCATCCATCCGCTGGGACGGCGCGTCACAGCTGTACAATAAATGGTGTGCATTCCCTGCTGTGTCAGCAGGCTGGCGCATCTCCGATGAAGCTTTCATGAAAGGCACACGAAAGTGGCTCGACAACCTCAAGTTCCGTGTCGGATACGGCGTCACAGGCAACGCCAACATCGCCCCTTACGTCACCACCACAGAGGTGACAAGTTCCGCCAACTCACTGAATCTCGGCGGAGGACGCGTGCAGACATACATCCTCACACAGAATGTAGCGAACAACGAACTGACATGGGAAAAGTCATACAACTGGAACTTCGGTATTGACTTCGCCGTCCTCGGAAGCCGCATCGACGGAAGCATCGAGTACTACACGACAGACACCAAGGGTGTGCTGTACAATCGTCCGTTGCCTACCGCACTCGGCCTCTACAACGCCAAGGCTACATACTACAAGATGTCAAACATCGCACGCATCAAGAACAAGGGTATAGAGATAACAGTCAACAGCCGCAACATCGAGACAAAGAACTTCCAGTGGAACACCACCCTGACATTCGCCAAGAACGTGGAGAAATTGACGGAAATCAACCTCGGCAACAATGTCACGGCTACAGAGCTCATAGCCCTCAACCTGTTCATGGACAATCCAGTGAACACCTTCTACGGATACAAGAAGGACGGTATATGGCAGCTCGGACAGGAAGACATGGCCGCATGCTTCGGCAGCGAGCCGGGCGATGTGCGCATCGATGTCCCGGGACTTGTATGGGACGGCTCATACCAATACACACGCGAGGAGTATGTCACAAATCCTGAGACAGGAGAAAACGAGATGCAGACAAAGACCTATAACGGTGCATATTACAAGGAAGGCGAGAACGGCGAGCGCGAGTATTTTACACGCGACCACACCTATGGCGTATCCACAAACGACAAGCAGATACTCGGCCACAAGACACCGGACTGGACACTCGGCTTCGCCAACCAGTTCGTATGGAAAGACTTCGACCTCAGCATCATGTGCTCCATGAGATGGGGACAGATGATAAGCGGAGGACTGCTGACCTACATGGACAACATCAACCAGCCAGTATGCTACGACTACTGGACACCGACTAATCCTACCAACGCATATCCGCGTCATGAACTCGGAACAAGTATGACCGGGGCGCAGAAAGAAGCCATGCAATATGTGGACGGCTCGTTCTTCAAGGTCAAGAACATCACCCTTGGCTACACATTGCCAAATAGCGTGCTCAAGAAAGTGAACATGACACGCTTCCGTGTCTACGCTACCATCCAGAACCCGTTCATCTGGAGCAAGAGCGATATGCTGAAAGGCATGGACCCGGAAAACAACGCTACGGACAAGTTCCCGCTCTACAAGACCATAGTATTCGGCATCAATGCGTCTTTCTGATAATGTAAAGCCAGTCTTTCATCTTAACATCCAAGGAAACAATGAAAAAAACATTATATATCAGCATAGCGGCAATGGCTCTCGGCATGGCATCATGCTCGCTTGACGAGACCAACTACTCCGCGCTCGACAAGGAAAAGGTATACACCACACAGGCAGGCATGAACGCCATCGTGAACTCATGCTACGAGAATGTATACTATATGTACGGCAAGGTTGACGGCATAGGTCTCATGGAAATGGGCACAGACCTGTGGAAAAACAGCTCACGCAACGGAGGCCAGGGTGATCTCACCAACTATAACGAGGACCTCACACCAAGCACGGGCACAATACAGACAGTATGGAACGCCCTCTACGCCATCGTGGGATACTGCAACACGGCCATAGCCTATCAGGACAAGGGCGCTGACTTCACGGCGGAAAGCATCAAGGCGAAGGTGGCAGAAGCGTATTTCCTGCGTGGCTTCGCCAACTTCCACATCGTGGAGCAGTGGGGAGGCGTAGTCCTCCAGAAAGAGTCTTTCGCACAGACAGGAATAGCTTCCGGGAACTGCTACCGCTCTTCCGAGGAAGACTTCTACGAGCAGATAACAAGCGACCTCAAGTTTGCCGCAGAAAATCTCCCTCTGACACAGGCAGAGCGCGGACGCGCGACAAGGAAGGCTGCCTATGCCATGCTCGCGAAAACTTATCTCCAGCGTACACGCCTCTATCCGGAGGGAAGCGCAGAGCGCAAGAAATATGCTGACTTGGCTTTCGAGACAGCCACGAACCTCATAGACAACGCCAGTGACTTTGACTGCGGACTGTATGCCAGCACAGCCACAAAGAGCGGTGACGCGCAGATGTGGGACGGCGACAACAACAAGAGCAACCGCGAGGTGCTCTTCACCGAGGCTGTCGACCATGAGAACGCATACAACCCGGAGAGCTGGAACCGCGGCCGCACATACCAGTATTACATGATGAAGATAAGTGCGCAGGCACAGAACTTCGGCGTGCAAAGCTCAGGACTGCGCTACGGACGCGACAACGCCACTGTCTGGAGTCCGACACTCTACCTCCTCACAGAGTGCTTCGAGCCGAAACTTCCGAAGACGGAGACCAACCAGGAACTTATCAACCTCGCTAAGATTCCGGAAGGACAGACACAGCCTCTGCGCACTGCCGACACACGCTTCGAGCAGGCTTTCTACTACAAGTACTACGGTCAGCAGCTCACCATGCAGCTTCCTACATTGGAACGCTACGGAAAGAAAATCGATGACCCGTATTTCAAGACCCTTTCAGGCCGTCGCATAGCATCGGCACTCATCTCCGGCGCCAATCTCAATATGCAGTTCCCCGGTGCAAACGTCTATGCCGCAACAAACAACGCTGCATCAAACTACGAGCGCGAGGACATCCCTGACGCACTGGCATGCTACACTCCCAACTGGGAACTTGACTCGGAGAAGACTGCTGTCAACAAGCGTCTCTGCGTGGGCATCTCCGATTACTTCGATATGGCAGACAAGAACAGTGACAGCTACGGCGGCGAGGCGACATTCACATATTTCCGCAACCTTTTCCCGTCATGGAAGAAATGGCACAGCTTCAAGTATGTCTATACCAACCAGTACTGCATGATGGACATTCCTATCATCCGCCTTACAGACATATACCTCATCGCCGCCGAAGCGTCCATAACCGGCGGACATCCTGAAGACGGCCTGAAATATCTGAACGCTGTGCGCCGCCATGCTGCCGTAGCAGGCGATGCTGCAGAGATGGATGTCACACTCAACGAGATGACCATCGACTATATCCTGAAAGAACGTGCACGCGAGCTATGCGGAGAGCAGTGGCGCTGGTACGACCTCAAACGCACAGGACGCCTCACGGCAGAATACCTGACACAGAAAGGCATGAACCCGTTCATCACCACTTTCGACAAGAACAAGCACACCGTTCGCCCTATACCACAGCAGTTCCTCGACCAGATAGCAAACCCTGACGAGTTCGGCACAAACGGATATTAAGCAGGTTCTCCATTTCATACAGATATCTGCTCTGTATAACATAAGACAGAAATATGGGGAGTCCACAACGGTCTCCCCATATTCTGGCAGAATATATCAGCCATCCCTGTAAGTGCTATCCGTACAATTACTTGCCATTCTGTGGAAATAAGCTGCGTTTTACGGCTTTTATCATAAAAAATGCAAAAAATATTTGCTATCTGAGAAAAAAAAAATAACTTTGTACATTGTAATCTTGAGCATTCATATGCTTGGGACTATTTAACACTCAAACTCTTACATAGGGTTTTACGGTCATGTACAATACTGGTATCCGCAATGTCTGCAGGAACCGATGGCTCCTCGTATTGCCACAAAGAGAATTGGAGGAGAGGTAACTGACACACTCCTGCGAGCCACAAGATGATATATAAAGGCTCATAAAAACCATGTGCTGGAAGGGTACAGACAGGCAACAGCAAAAAGCTGATTATATTACAATATTATTCTATACAACTAACTATATTAATTAACAACAAAAAAAAAGACACATGAAAAAGTTCTTTACTCTAGTTGCATCTGCACTGATGGCTATCGGTGTCAATGCACAGACGTTCCAACTCTACTCAGAGGTTAAGCCAAACACTTATGCTGTGACTACAACCCTTGACGAAGTAAAAGCCAATTTCGACGCCCAGTTGGTAAAAGATGCATGGGAAATTGGCGTGGCTCTCCCTGTAGGCTATACAGTCATCAACAATGACAAGTTTACAATGACAGCAGCTGTGGACAAGACTCCTGTCTACTTCTCAGGAAGTAAATGCTCTGACATGCAGAAGGATTTCCCTAACTACAACGGCTACATGAACGTTGGTTCTTCTTACGCACAGAATAACTGGAATGGCAACGAGCCGGAGACTCTTGAGGATGACATGTCTGTACTGAAGACTGGCAATCACGGTATCTTCGCTGTCACACCTAAGGTTGACGGAACTCTGGGCTTCGGCGTCTATGCAGGTGACAACTCACGCTCTATCGGTATAATCGACGTTTCCTCTGTTGACGAGATCCTTGGCGGCAAGCCAAGCTCTTTCGTGGCTTTCAAGAACTTCCGCAACGACGGCGTAGAGATTGACCCTGAAACAAACGAGGTTACAGTCAAGAACGCTCCTGCCTATGTCAAGGGCGAAGTAAAGGCCGGCCGTACATACCTCCTTGTAGGCGGTGCAAATAAGAACCTCACCATGCATCAGGTGACATTCGTCCCAGGTACAAGCACAGGCATCGAGAATGTAGAGGCTGTAGAGGCAACAAAGGTTGCTCCTAAGAAGGTCTTCAAGAACGGTCAGATCATGATCGGCGACTTCAACATCGCAGGTCAGCGCGTTAAGTAATTTGCCTGTTATCATATAGAAACGGCATATTACGCCTATATAACAACATGGGGAAGCCATTACACGGCTTCCCCATTTTTTTTGTTTCCTTCTGCTGACAGAAATCTTGAAAAAAAGACAAGAAATCGGGCAATTTCCCACCCGATATACCGTTTTAAGTGGGAGACGGGTCGGTTTTACTTACGCTCTGCCAAGTAAAAGTCACTTCGTCGCACAGTTCCAGACATCCAAACAGGCAAGGCATATCGGTCACAGACAAACGCAGAGTGGCGGTTTTGTGGCTTGGTCTTCAGAATGGGTGTACGCAACATGAGGCAACGGTCACATCATCGGCGTTTCACGCCGTATGAGGACGCACCACTGTACGTCCCTACACTATACACAATGTTCTCGGCAGAGATACCTGGCGGTATTGCTTGCACATTTACGCAACACCATTTTGTCGCAAGCCGTCCCCATATGTGCCATCCCGCCACAAGTAATATCCAACTGCACCATCTCAATACACCTGTAGGGACGTACCGTGGTACGTCCTCATACGGTGTGAAACGCCGGAAATACTGTAAATAAAGGTTGTATAATGATTTTTCAGAAAAATTATCCCGAACTCACGAAACTTATCCGCCCTACAATTTGCTTCTTTGCCGGAAAAATCGTATCTTTGCGGAGAGATAGGCATATACGCCGCAAGAACCGCTCCCGTACAACGTCAAACATGGCACGGACATGAGCCATCTACACTTGTAGGCAGAATCCATGTGAACATTCTTGCAAATCAATACTTTCACTAACTCTAATAACAGAAAAATGAACAGAAAAAGACTATTGTCACTTGCCCTCATGCTCTGTATCTGGACAGGCATGGTAC
>JAIDEM010000209.1 GCA_029054825.1 Prevotella sp.
GAGCCTCTTGTCGGATTCGAACCAACGACCCCGAGATTACAAATCACGTGCTCTGGCCAACTGAGCTAAAGAGGCAAAACCTTTGCAGTCACTTTGACATGCACAGTGCTTTGTTTTCGTAAGCGGTTGCAAAGGTACTACTTTTTTCTGAATCACCAAAATTTTTCGGCGTTTTTTTTTGAAAATTCTTTATTTTCCTACATTTTCCGCCATTTTGGCGTTATTTCACCTCCACTTTCCTTAATATATAGGCAACATGAACTGCCAAGGGATTATTATACTAATTTTCGGGATTTGCCCTCGGATGGGCATTGCCGTATGCTCTTTTCAGCTGTTCGAATGTCGTGTGCGTATATATCTCGGTAGTATTGAGGCTCTGGTGCCCCAGCAGCTTCTTTATGCTTTCGATATTCGCATTATTATTAAGCATTGCCGTAGCGAAAGTGTGCCGGAGCACATGCGGAGAGCATTTATCGAGACTGCTGACAGCCTGCAGACTCTCCTTCACAAGCTTTCTCACCTGGGCATATGTCACACGCTTGCCTCTATCTGACACAAAGAGCGCATCATCTTCACGTGCCACAGCCGTATCACGTCGACCGATGTATGCATGAAGCATATTACCAAGCTCGTCCCCGAACGGAATGACACGCTGCTTGTTGCGCTTTCCTGTCACTTTCAGCTCCCGGTTCACGAAATCAACCATGGAGTCATCAAGCGAGATCAGCTCCGCGACACGGAGTCCAGTAAGATAGAGCGTATATATAATAGTACGCGCACGCACATCATCAAACGGCTCTTCCCGTTCGCTCCCACCCTTCCACATCATTTCGGCAAGGGTGTCCATCTCGCTGTCTTTCACGAACCGCGGCAGGCGCTTTGGTTTCTTAGGACCGACAACACTGTGTGCAGGATCTACACTGAGGACTCCGCCGGAAAGACAGAATCTGTAGAATGTCCTGAGAGCTGCAAGAGAGCGGTTAACGTAGGCGGCAGACTTGCCGTTTTCCATCAGACGCTCCATCCAGTCGCGTATATTGTCGCTGTCCGCCGTCTCCAGCGTCCTCGGTTCAGGCAGTGACGACAGGAAATCGCGGAAAAGCCTCAGCGACACGCCATAGGCCTCTACCGTCCCGGAGGAAAGCCGCCGTTCGACGCTGAGATGTTGCATGAAACGTTCGCCGACATCCATCCACTATGCTGACAAAGAACAACAAACGAGGATTTTACTCCTCGTTCTGGCGGAGCTTCTGCACATATATGGCACGCTCCATCTTCAAGCGCTTAAGAACAGAAGGCTTGTCGAACTGCTGACGTGAACGGAGTTCCTTCACGACACCTGTCTTCTCAAACTTTCTCTTGAACTTCTTAAGAGCGCGCTCGATGTTCTCACCCTCTTTAACTGGTACGATAATCATACTTTCTGTGGTTTTTGTTTAAATTATTAATAATGTTGTACATAACACTTCGCTCCGCATAACACATGCGGAGGCAAAAAGCGGATGCAAATTTACATATTTTTATTTAAATACTGATTAATGTACCAAATAAAAACAAAAACTTTTAAATAAATTAACTCTTTTCCAATACAAAACCCTTTGACACGCTGCCCTGTGGCTTCCATGACGGCATGACTATGTCATCGCGGACATCATGACATCAAGAGGTATGTATATCCACGACACGGGGCACAGGTTTACAACACACTCATTTACAAGTATCTGCAACAAGAAGAACATCAGCATGAATAAAGGTGACCTTTTACCATGCGGATGGTGACCGTTCGCATGGTAAAAGGTCACCATCCGAACGGTAAACCATGACCTTCCGTCATGACGGCCGTCACGGAGGGATTGCTGACAGTCACGGAAAGAAGGGTGAATCATTAAGAAACAAAACGGTGAACCGCCACACAAAAGCAGGAAAACGTCACGGGAGATATGGAGTCCAGCACGCTATGACGGAAAAACAAAAAGACATCGGCACGCGTTCCGTAACTGACAGCCTGCCGATGTCTCGCAAAAAACAAGTCTTCTTTATATCATTGCGCCGTGGCTTCCGTATCCTTGGATTCCTGCTTGGCGTGCAGTTCCGGATAGGCTATGCGCGTATGGTAAATGGCCTTGAGACGCTCTATGAGGACATCCTTTGCCGTCTGTATGTCGCGGAATGTTATCGGACAGTCATGGAAGAAGCCGTTCTGCACCTGCGTGTCTATTATCCTGCCGACAAGATTGGCTATCGACTCCTCCGTGTACTCTTGCAACGAGCGCGAGGCAGCCTCGACACCGTCGGCCATCATGAGGATAGCCTGCTCACGCGTGAACGGGTTCGGCCCAGGATAGCGGAACAGCGCTTCATCAACAGGCTCGTCAGGGTGATTGTTCTTGTACTTTACGTAGAAATAAGACACAAGCCCGTTACCGTGGTGTGTACGTATGAAATCCTGAATGACACTCGGCAGACTCTCATTTTCCGCCAGACGAAGACCTTCAGTGACATGGCTGACAATCACCTGTGCTGATTCTGTCTCGGAAAGGCGTGTATGAGGGTTGATGCTTGCTTGGTTTTCCGTGTAGAAGACGGGATGGCGCATCTTGCCGATATCGTGGTACAGGGCACCGACACGCACGAGCAGAGCACGCGCGCCGATACGTGTGGCTATCTCGGACGCGAGGTTGCTCACCATGATGGAGTGCTGGAATGTGCCTGGAGCGACCTCCGAGAGACGCCGGAGCACGGTCTTGTTCATATCGGAAAGCTCGAAGAGCGTCACTGCGGAGACAAAGCCGAAGGCCTTCTCCACCACGAACATCAGAGGATAGGCAAGCAGCAGGAGCACCGCATTGGCGACAAAATGGGTGAAGAGCCCGAGGTTCATGTCCGTCATTCCCTTGGCATCGATAAGTTGTATGGACAGGAACACCAGGAATTCCGTCGTTGCTACCGTGATGGCTGCCGTGAACACCTGCGAGCGGTGTGACAGTTCGCGGAGCGTATATATGGCTGCCAGACCTCCGGCGAGACCTATCGCTATGAAATCGAACTGTCTCTGCACGGCAAGGGCACTGAGCATGATTACCACGGCATGGGTGATGAACGCCGTGCGCGAGTCGAGGAACACACGCACAAACATAGGGGCCATGCACAGAGGGATGACGTATACGCTGAAGAAGTGGTTGCGCATGACGAGCGACACTATGCCCGGAAGGATGATGATGATGGTGTACAGCATCACATAAGAACTGGTCTTCTCGAAATAGTCGCTGCGGTAGAGCAGCAGATAAAGCGTGAAGAGCGTTATCACGATGAAGACGAACAGCGCCTGTCCGCCATACGTCGTGAGCAGTTCGGCATGAGTGGTCTTCTGTTTCTGATATTCACGTATGTATGATGTTATGGCGGTATACGCCTTCTCGTCGACAACGACGCCGCGGTTTATTATCTCCTCTCCCACCTGTATTATGCCCGAAGCCGTCGGGATACTGCTCAGCAAGTCATTCTCCTCCATCTCCGTCCTGTCCTTGTCGAGCAGGATGTTCGGTTCGAGATACTCGTTGAGGTTGCATTGCTGCAACGCCTGCCGCTGCTTCTGCATAGTAGGATCCTGGAAAAGCCATTCGTAGGCTGTCAGAGGGGTCATGAACTGGCGTATCGGCACGCTCGTCGCGGTATTTCCCGAGACGAGGCGTATGCTCTTCGTGCTGTCCGAGACAGCCGTTTGCGCTACATCGGCACTGATTATCCCCATATCGTAGGCACGTCTTATCCTCTTCGCCACGTACGCCGAATATGAGCGCGAGAGGCCGTGGATGCCGTCGCGAAACTCCTCGTTGAACTTCTTCAGCGCGCCCTCCCTCACGGTGACAGAGACGCTGTAATAAGGTTCAAAGTCCTTCATAAGCGAGTCGCGCTCGCGCTTCAGCACCTCTTCGCTCTTGTACAGCGGAATCTCAGTCTCCGCAATGAGCTGGTCGTAATGCCAAGGATGGTTCAGTTCGTATACGAAAGACACACCCGGGTCGTGCGGCATGATAAGGACGACAAGCACAGTCGTGACGATGATGAGCCATGAACGTTTCAGCAGATTCTGCCAGAACACGCCGCTCTGCGTGTATGATTTTGCCATAATTTCATCAAATAGTTTTGTAATCGAGTGCGAAAATACGAAAAAAATTCGATTTTATGCAATAAATATATTAATTTTGCAGAAAATTATGAATTTCATTTCGTTGGGGAAGAGCCAGCGTGTCTGCCAAGGTTTCCCTGTTGAAGCCGACAGTCTCCTGAGGCGTCCTTTATCCCCAAAGAACGAAAACGCTAAAAGAAAATGTCAGAAAGAAAAGTAAGAGTACGTTTCGCACCGTCACCGACAGGTGCCCTGCATATCGGCGGTGTGCGCACCGCGTTGTACAATTATCTGTTTGCCAAGCAGCATGGCGGCGAACTTGTATTCCGTATAGAGGACACAGACTCCAACCGCTTCGTGCCGGGAGCCGAGGAATACATCATCGAGTCTTTCCGATGGCTTGGGATAAAGTTTGACGAAGGCGTCAGCTTCGGAGGCGACAAAGGACCGTACCGCCAGTCGGAACGCCGCGAGATATACAAGAGATATGTCCGCCAGCTCCTTGACGACGGCAAGGCGTATATCGCTTTCGACACTCCAGAAGAGCTTGAGGCAAAGCGAAACGAGATACCTAATTTCCAGTATGATGCCCGTACACGTCTCCAGATGCGCAACTCCCTCGTCCTTTCCAAGGAGGAGGTTGACGCTCTCATCGAGGACGGCCAGCAGTATGTTGTCCGTTTCAAGATAATGCCGGGACAGGACATTGCCGTTGACGACATCATCCGCGGCGAGGTTCATGTCAAAAGCGACATCCTTGACGACAAGGTGCTCTACAAAAGTGCTGACGAACTTCCGACATACCACCTTGCAAACATCGTCGATGACCATCTGATGGAAATCACACACGTCATCCGCGGAGAGGAATGGCTTCCTTCCGCACCGTTGCATGTTTTGCTCTACGAGGCGTTCGGATGGGCAGACACCATGCCGAGATTCGCACATCTCCCGCTCCTTCTCAAACCGGAAGGAAAGGGAAAGCTGTCGAAGCGCGACGGCGACCGTCTCGGATTCCCAGTCTTCCCGCTTGAGTGGCATGACCCTAAGACAGGAGAAGTGAGCTCGGGATACCGCGAGTCGGGATATTTCCCTGAGGCTGTAATCAACTTCCTCGCCCTCCTCGGATGGAATCCCGGTACAGAGCAGGAACTGTTTACCCTTGACGAGATGGTCAAGATCTTCAACCTCGAGAAGTGTTCCAAGGCAGGAGCAAAGTTCGACTATAAGAAATGCCAGTGGTTCAACCATGCCTATGTGCTGCAGAAGTCTGCCGAAGAAATAGCCGGACTCTTTGCGCCTGCTGTGGCAAACAACGGCATAGACGAGTCCATGGAGCGCATCACGGAGGTAGTGAGGATGATGAAAGACCGCGTGACGTTCGTCTCTGAACTGTGGAATCTCTGCTCTTTCTTCTTCATCGCCCCTCACGCTTACGATGAGAAGACCGTAAGGAAACGCTGGAAAGAGTATTCTGCACAGCAGATGACTGAACTGAAAGGTGTGCTTGAACCGCTTGACGACTTCTCCGTGGAAGCACAGGAGAAGGCCGTGATGGCATGGATCGGCGAGAAGGAGTACAAGCTCGGCGACGTGATGAACGCTTTCCGCCTCTGCCTTGTAGGAGAAGGAAAGGGTCCGGGCATGTTCGATATCTCTGCCTTCCTCGGCAAAAAAGAGACGATAAAGCGCATAGACGCTGCCATAGCAGCACTGAACCAAGAGTCATAAACCATGGAAACGATATGCGTCGGCAGACCGTCCACCTCAGCTTCCAGCATCATCAGCGGACATGACGGCAAGGGTGCAGCCGACGATAATCCAGCAATACTCTCAACGTGTATCAAATAGCACTTTGGACATACTTGTGCGCCGTAGCCATCCTCAGTCTCTTCGACAGGAAGGTGAGAGCCATGTGGCGCGGCGAACGCAGAGCCATAGGCATCATAAAGGCAAAACTTGACCCTCAGGCAAAATATGTCTGGGTGCATGCAGCGTCACTGGGAGAGTTCGAGCAAGGCAGGCCTATCATCGAACATATCAAGGAGAACTATCCGGAATACAAGGTGTTGCTGACGTTCTTCTCGCCCTCCGGCTACGAGGTGCGTAAGGATTATGAGGGCGCGGACATAATATGCTACCTGCCGCTCGACACCATACGCAATGCGAGGAGATTCCTCCGCACGATACGTCCCGTATGCGCCCTGTTCATAAAGTATGAGTTCTGGTACAACTACCTGCACATCCTGAAACACCGCGGCGTACCGGTATACAGCGTGGCAAGCATCTTCCGCCCAGACCAGATATTCTTCAAATGGTACGGAAAGCAGTACGGCAAGGTGCTGAAATGCTTCACACACTTCTACGTACAGAACGACCAGAGCAAGTCGCTCCTCGCCACTCTCGGCATAGACAATGTCACTGTCACGGGCGATACGCGCTTCGACCGTGTCATGTCCATCGCAAAGCAGGCGAAGAACATAACCGCCGTAGAACAGTTTCTCTCTGCCGGCAAAGGCAAGAAGGTCTTTGTCGCAGGAAGCTCATGGCAGCCTGACGAGGAAATATTCATACCTTATTTCAGGCAACATGACGACTGGACGCTCATCATAGCTCCTCATGTCATAGACGAAAGTCACCTGCAACAGATGGAAAGCCTCCTCGGCGAGAACGGTTTCTCCTACTTCCGATACACCGACATAGCAGAGGGAAAAGCCTCAACGGTGACAGGAAACGGCAAGAAAGCCCTTATAATAAACTGTTTCGGACTGCTTTCGTCCATCTACCGCTATGCCGATGTGACATACGTCGGTGGAGGATTCGGTGTCAGCATACACAATCTGCCCGAGGCAGCGGTATGGGGCAAGCCTGTCATATTCGGCCCTGAGAACAGGAAATTTGCCGAAGCGCAGGATCTGAAGGCATGTGGCGGCGGCATAGAGATAACGGACGCTGCAGCTTTCCGCGCCGCAATGGACAGGTTCGGGGCAGATCCGGTCTACCTTGCCAAGTGCTCCAAGGCGGCACATGACTACGTGGAGTCCAAGGCGGGAGCAACAAAGGCGGTAATATCCGCACTGAAACTGTAAACGGAGAATGCACGATTACCGCCGATTTCCATAGCATCCAGCATACCAATGATAAAACAAGACCGCACTCAAGAAGGCGATATACGCCCGATTGAGTGCGGTCTTCACTTTGTATAAAAGGAACTAACTCTTTATACAATCACCATCCGGCAGGCTATTCAGCATCGCCATCCTGCTCTTCTGCAAGGTAAATCTTGCTGTAATCTACATAGTGCTGGGCAAAAGACTCTGCCTGATTGGGACGGGTCTTCTTTATGAACTTAGCAGGCACTCCTCCCCAAATCTCATGGTCGCCTACATGTGTGCCGCCGAGAACCAACGCCCCTGCCGCAATGACTGCCCCTTCGCCTATCACAGCCTTGTCAAGTACCGTGGCACCCATGCCTATCAGTGCGCCTTTCCTTATATGACAGGCATGGAGCGTGGCGTTATGCCCTACTGTAACGTCATCCTCCAGCAGACAGTCATGACCGTTGACAAAGTCTTCCGTAGGACGCTCGTCACCGCCGAAGTTAGTGACATGAAGGCAAGAGCCGTCCTGAACGTTACAGCGGTCACCTATCACGATACGGGCGACATCGCCGCGCACGACGGCATTGAACCAAAGAGAGCACTCATCGCCGAGCGTAACATCGCCGACAATGGTCGCATTCTCAGAGAAATAGCAGTCACGTCCCCACTTGGGAGTGATGCCTTTGTATGATTTTACAAGTGCCATTATTTATATCTTTATCGTTTTACATGCATTTACCTCAGGCAATTACGGGAGAAAGTCCGTACTCGCCATAGAGAAACGAAACGGGGTAACAAGTTTCACAACTTATTACCCCGAGTGGTCAACAAAAAACTGTTGGCCTTAGAAAAAGAGAGAGAATTATATTACCAACTTGTGTTGGTCGAGAGTATCATTTTCAGCAGTCTGTTTCCAGACTGTCAATCCTCCACGCCACCACACTTGCGTGTGATTAGAGGTTAGGATTGATCTTGCTCCACTCGGAGATGGCTGGAACGATATTCAGGGTAATGAGCTCGTCGCGCATCTTGCAGAGGTGCTCATAGCTTGCATCAAGCTTAGCCATCTCCTCAGCTGTGCCCTGTGGCATCTTGTATGTACAGCCATTCTCGTCAAGAGTGGTGTCCATAGCCATCATTATGTGGTCGTACTTTTCGTTCTGAACGTATGTTCCAGCAGGCCAGCGGAACTTCTCGCCGCCCATGACTGAGCGAATCATCTCTACAGAGCAATATGCAGGAGACTGCCATGAAGAACGTCCGCGGAGCTCGATAATCTTCGCGCCGCCCTTTGTAACGTCAACCTTAAGCTGCTCCCATTCCTCTTCTGTGCACTTGTCTGTACCGATGAGGTCTGTCAGCGGAGTGCCGTTGACATTGACAGCAGAGCCGAATACCGCCATCTGCTCGCCGTGGCCGCCGTATGTTGCGCAACCTGTCACCTCATACTGCTTGCAACCGAACTTCTTTGCAAGAGCAGACTGCAGACGTGTAGAGTCGAGAGCGGCAAGAGTAGTCACCTGTCCAGGTTTCAGACCTGAGTAGAGAAGGGTCACAAGACCTGTAAGGTCGGCAGGGTTGAAGATAACGACAACGTGCTTCACATCCGGGCAGTAAGCCTTGATATTCTTACCGAGCTCCTCGGCAATCTTGCAGTTACCGGCGAGGAGGTCCTCGCGTGTCATGCCTGCCTTACGTGGCGCACCGCCAGAAGAGATGATGTACTTGGCATCCTTGAATGCCTCTGCCACATCAGTTGTCGCAGTGAGATTCACACCGTCATATCCACAGTGGAACATCTCCTCCATCACGCCCTCCATACCTGGAGCATATACGTCGTAAAGACATACGTTAGGAGTCAGTTTCATTGTGAGTGCTGTCTGCACCATTGTCGAACCGATAGCGCCACCGGCACCTACGATTACAAGTTTGTCTTCTGTTAAAAATGCCATCGTGTAATATTGTTTTAATTCGTAATTTCATTGCAAAATTAAGGATTATCTGTAGATAATGCAAATATTTACACTCATTATTTTTGTCATTATAAACATTTTTTCTACTTTTGTACATAATTAACAGTTTAACCCCTTCTGACAGCCCGAAACAGCCTGCCGGAAGCAAGAGAACACATATAAACTAAAAGACTATGGAGACTATCAAGGAAAGGCTTGCGTCACTGCGCAAAATCATGAGACGGGAGAAGCTCTGCGCCGTAATAATCCCGAGTACAGACCCGCACAACGGGGAGTATGTCCCGGAACACTGGGAGGGACGGAAATGGATAAGCGGATTCTCGGGCTCTGCCGGTACAGCCGTGGTGACACTGCATTCTGCTGCCCTATGGACCGACTCCCGGTATTTCATACAGGCAGAGGAGGAGCTGAGGGACACCGGATTCCTGCTCATGAAGCAGAAGATGCCTGGCACACCGGATATCCCTGAATGGATTTCTAAAGAGGTATTCAAGGACAGCACACGCCCGGCCGACGGTTCTACGGAGGTGTGTATCGACGGTACGGTATGCTCCGCCGCAGCTGTAGAAGAACTTATCACCGAGCTGCGCTCACAAGGCGGACTGACCTTGCGCACCAATCTCGACCCGCTTGCCGAGATATGGCAGGGGCGGCCGTCACTGCCCACGGCGCCAATAGAGATACATCCGCTGGAGTTTGCCGGCGAGAGGGCTGCGGAGAAGCTGGCAAGGATACGCAAGAGCCTGCGCGCCCGTCACGCCGACGGTATGCTTATGGCGGCTCTCGACGATATAGCCTGGACGCTGAACATCCGCAGCCGTGATGTCCACTGTACTCCTGTCGCCGTCGCATACCTGCTCATCGCTACCGACCGCGCCACGCTCTTCACGCTGAAGGAGAAGGTCTCTGCCGAGACGGAGGCGTATCTCAAGGGCGAGGGTGTGGATATCGACGACTACGGAAATGTCGCGAAAGGTCTCAGAGGATATCCCGAATACAATATCCTCGCGGACAAGAACGAGGTGAACCATACGCTGTACCGAGGCATACAGTGCCGCATCGTCGATGCCGCATCACCAATACCCGCGATGAAGGCCGTCAAGTCGGAGGCGGAGATAAAGGGGTTTCGCAACGCCATGCTGCGCGACGGCGTCGCAATGGTGAGATTCCTGCGCTGGCTGAAGGAGAATATCGGCAAGTTTCCAATGACAGAGCTGTCTGCCAGCGACCGCCTGCAGAGTCTCCGTGCAGAGCAGAAACTCTTCCGCGACGTCTCCTTCGACACCATCGCTGGCTACGGTGCACACGGCGCAATAGTCCACTACGAACCGACCGCCGAGACCGATATACCGCTGCAGCCTCGCGGTTTCCTGCTCCTCGACAGCGGAGCGCAGTATCAGGACGGCACGACAGACATCACGCGCACCATACCTCTCGGTCCGCTGACTGAGGAGGAGCGGCTGGTGTACACACTGGTGCTGAAAGGGCATATCGCCCTCGAGATGCTGAAATTCCCTGACGGAGCAAGCGGCACACAGCTGGATGCCGTGGCGCGCAAGGATCTCTGGAGATACGGCTACAACTATCTCCACGGCACAGGCCACGGAGTGGGCTCATATCTCAGCGTGCATGAGAGGCCTCACCAGATAAGGATGGAGTATCGCCCGGCACCGCTCCACGCAGGAATGACGGTCACCGACGAACCGGGAGTATATCTCGAGGGGAAATTCGGTGTGCGCATAGAGAACACTCTCCTCACGCGCCGCTACACCACCCCGTTGCAGGAGGCTGGCAGAGGGCATGAGTCGCCGACGGCAGAGTACCTCGAATTTGAGACGCTGACCCTCTGCCCGATAGACCGTGAGCCGATAATCGCCGACATGCTGACGGCCGAAGAGCGCGGATGGCTCAACGATTACCACCGCCGTGTCTATGAGTCCCTGTCGCCATTCCTCACCCCTGAGGAGAAGGCTTGGCTGAAAAAGGAATGCCAAACAATCTGAATATCTGGACAGACACGGAAGAACTGATGGCGCAACGTCTGCCTTATATAAACAGCAAATGCCCCGGTGCTCATGCATCAGGGCATTTTTCATCTGCCCAGAATCTGTCATTGGTATCCCTGCCCAGTCCGTTTTATCTCCGTAGTATTGCATCCATCTCGGCAAAAGGCATAGATGGCTCTATCGAGACGGAACAGAAAGCAAGACTGCAAAGAGGAAGGCGAAACGAACGAGAAGACCGTATAACTATAGTGG
>JAIDEM010000021.1 GCA_029054825.1 Prevotella sp.
TTATCAAGTTACGCAAAGGCCTCGACATCAAGCTCCGGGGAACCGCAGAACTTAAAGATGTTGCTGTTCAGAGAGGAAATGACTTTGCTCTTTGTCCTGACGATTATCAGGGAGTGACACCTAAGGTTGTGGTTAAGGAGGGCGATAAGGTCTTGGCCGGTGATACGCTTTTCGTGAACAAGCAATACCCTGAGGTGAGGTTCGCTTCTCCTGTAAGCGGTACTGTTTCTGCCGTAGAGCGTGGCGACCGTCGCAAGGTGCTGGCTATTAAGGTTAACGCTGATGCTGAAATCAAGCACAAGGATTTCGGCAAGAAAGATGTCAAGTCTCTCAGCGGTGACCAGGTAAAAGAGGCATTGCTTGAGGCTGGTCTCTTCGGTTACATCAATCAGCTGCCGTATGCAGTAAGCACAAATCCGCAGACAGAGCCTAAGGCTATCTTTGTGTCAGCCTTCCGCGACATGCCACTCGCCGCAAGTTTCCTTTATGAACTGGCTGGCAATGAAGAGGCATTCCAGGCTGGCATCACGGCATTGTCCAAGATGCAGAAAACATACGTCGGCATCAATCCGCAGCAAACAGACAAGCTTGGTAATCTCCGTGACTGCGAGCTCACAGTCTTTGATGGAAAATGCCCAGCGTCAAATGTAAGCGTACAAATCAACAACACCAATCCTGTCAACAAGGGCGAAGTCGTATGGACGGTATCCCCGACAGCAGTGGTTTTTATCGGACGTCTGTTCCTTACAGGCAAGGTTGACCTCCGCCACAAAATCGCTCTCGCTGGAGAGGAAGTGAAGAACCCTGCATATTCAGAGGTTCTCGTGGGACAGAAGGTCGGCACTGTCACTGAAGGACGTATCAATGGAGACAACGTCCGCATCATCAACGGCAATCCACTTACTGGCAAGAAAGCTTGTCCTAAATGCTATATGGGACCACAGGTGAGCGAAGTGACTGTCATCCCAGAAGGCGACCATGCTGACGAGATGCTTGGCTGGATACTCCCACGCCCAAACCAGTTCTCTTTCAGCCACACATATTTCTCATGGCTTATGCCTAAGAGCAAGGAATACAAGTGTGACACGAGAATCAAGGGTGGCGAACGCCATATGATCATGTCTGGCGAATATGACAAAGTGCTCCCTATGGACATCTATGGAGAATACCTCATCAAGGCAATTATCACTGGAGATATAGACCGTCAAGAAGCTCTCGGCATCTACGAGGTCGCTCCAGAGGACTTTGCTGTCGCAGAATTTGTTGATTCTTCAAAACTTGAATTGCAGAAGATTGTCCGCGAAGGACTTGATATTCTGAGAAAGGAGAATGCATAATGAATCCACTAAAGAAATATCTTGACTCTATAAAACCAAACTTCGAGCCAGGCGGGAAGCTTCAGGCTTTCGGCAGTGTATTCGAGGGTTTCGAGTCTTTCCTTTTTGTGCCGAACACTACATCAAAGAGCGGGACTCATATCCACGATGCTGTAGACTCAAAGCGTATCATTAGCTTTGTCATTATAGCTCTCGTCCCTGCCCTTTTGTTTGGCATGTATAATATCGGTTATCAGAACGCACTGCTGGCAAACGGCGGAAAGCTCCCTGCTGATGCCTGCCATTTCACGATGTTCGTATACGGCTTCCTGCAGATGCTACCAAAGATTCTTGTCAGCTACATCGTTGGCCTTGCCATAGAATTTGCATGGGCACAGTGGAAGCACGAGGAGATTCAGGAGGGCTATCTCGCCACTGGTATCCTTATACCTCTGATTATCCCTGTCAACTGCCCGCTGTGGTGTATCGCAATCGCATGTGCCTTCTCTGTGATTTTCTGTAAAGAAATCTTCGGCGGTACAGGCATGAACTTCGTGAATCCTGCCCTTGCGGCACGTGCATTTCTGTTCTTCTCCTACCCTACTGTGATGTCCGGCGACAACTGCTGGGTAGCGAAAGACCAAATTTTCGGCTTGGGTTATCAGGTTGCCGATGCAACAACAGCGGCTACACCACTTGGCCTTATCACGCAGAATCCAGACTACTGTGTCGATACGATGAATGCCGTAATCGGTCTTATCCCAGGTTCTATGGGAGAGACATCATTTGTAGCAATCATCCTCGGAGCACTGTTCCTTCTCTTCACAGGAGTCGCTTCATGGAGAATCATGCTGTCTGTCTTTGCCGGCGGTATTATAACATCATGGATATTCACCAACCTCGGCATGACTCCACAGCCTTGGTGGGATCAGATTGTGCTTGGCGGCTTCGCCTTCGGTGCGGTATTCATGGCTACAGACCCTGTGACAGCCGCACGTACAGAGTGTGGCAAATGGATTTACGGTTTCCTCATCGGCTTTGTTGCCATAGTCGTACGCGTCATGAACCCTGGTTACCCAGAAGGCATGATGCTTGCTATCCTGCTGATGAACGTCTGCGCTCCTCTTATCGACTGGTGCGTTGTTCAGCGCAATATCTCACGCCGTGCTAACCGTTTAAAGAAATAAAGGAGGACAATCATTATGGCAAAGAAACTTAATACAAACAGCAACTCGTACATCATTATATATAGTATTGTACTTGTAGTGATTGTTGCCTTCTGCCTCGCTTTCGTATACTCCTCTCTGAAGGAAAAGCAGGAGAAGAACGTGGCTCTTGATGTCAAGAAGCAGGTACTTGCAGCACTCGACATACGCGAGTTTGCCGATGATGCTGACGCAGAGGCTCAATACAAGAATATCGTCATCATGACCGACACTGTAGATGCAGAGACAAACTCCATAATATATATCTGCAAGCACAACGGTGAGGACAGATATATCCTTTCTGTTAGGGGTATGGGACTCTGGGGACCTATCTGGGGCTATGTCGCTCTCAATGCCGACAAGCAGACCGTCTACGGCGCCTACTTCAACCATGACAGCGAGACTGCCGGCCTTGGAGCTGAAATCAAGGATTCCAAGAAATGGCAGGATCAGTTCAAGGGCAAGAAGGCTATCATCGACAGCGAGGTGAAGCTCGGTGTCAAGAAGCCGACAGACATCAAGCCTGAGGAGAAGGACTTCACTGTGGACGGCGTCACAGGCGCGACCCTCACCTGCAACGGTGTAGACCTCATGTTCAAGGAGTCTCTCAAGAAATACAGCGATTTCTTAAATCTAAATAAATAAAGGAGGAAACAAGACATGTCTAAATTATTTTCAAAAGAGAATCAGGATGTCTTCATGACTCCTCTCAACGGCAACAACCCTGTCCTCATACAGGTCTTGGGCATCTGCTCCGCTCTCGCTGTGACATCACAGCTCAAGCCGGCAATCGTCATGGGTCTTGCCGTGACAGTAATCACGGCATTCGCCAATGTGATTATCTCCCTTATCCGCAAGACCATACCTTCACGCATCCGTATCATTGTACAGCTGGTAGTCGTAGCCGCTTTGGTGACCATCGTCAACCAGATACTCAAGGCGTTTGTCTATGATGTCAGCGTGGAACTCTCTGTCTATGTCGGTCTTATAATCACCAACTGTATCCTTATGGGACGCCTTGAGGCTTTCGCCTCCATCAACTCCCCATGGCCATCATTCCTTGATGGCGTCGGCAACGGTCTCGGCTATGCCTATATCCTTGTTGCTGTCGGTGCGGCGCGTGAGTTATTCGGCCGCGGCTCACTTCTCGGCTTCCAGATTATCCCGGAAAGTGTCTACGATTTCGGCTATATCAACAACGGTATGATGACAATGCCTGCCATGGCTCTCATTCTCTGTGGTGCAGTCATCTGGATTCATCGTGCATATTTCTATAAGGAGGCATAATTATGGAGCATATACTTTCACTTTTCTTCCGCAGTATATTTGTGGACAACATGATTTTCGCGTTCTTCCTCGGCATGTGCTCATACCTTGCCGTATCAAAGAGCGTGAAGACATCATTCGGACTCGGCTGTGCCGTGACATTCGTACTTCTCATCACCGTGCCTGTAGACTACCTGTTGCAGACAAAGGTGCTGGCTGCTGACGGTATCCTCGGCGTAGACCTTTCCTATCTCTCGCTTATACTCTTCATTGCCGTTATCGCCGGCATCGTGCAGCTTGTGGAGATGGTCGTGGAACGCTTCTCACCATCACTCTATGCCGCTCTCGGCATCTTCCTGCCACTGATTGCCGTGAACTGCGCCATCATGGGTGCATCACTCTTCATGCAGCAGCGCATCAACCTGACACCAGACAACTCGCAGTATATCGGCGGAGTTGCCGACGCCATAGCATACGCTATCGGCTCTGGTATCGGCTGGACACTCGCTATCTGTCTTCTCGGCGCGATACGCGAGAAACTCGCCTACTCTGATGTACCAAAACCACTCCGTGGACTCGGCATCACATTCATCACCGTAGGCCTGATGGCAATGGCATTCATGTGTTTCTCAGGTCTAAAAATCTAAAAACAGGAAAGGAATAAACAAATGGACATTAATTTTATTTTAGCGAGCATTAGTGTATTCCTGGTGGTCATCATCTTTCTGGTCATCATCCTGCTCGTGGCAAAGAACTATTTGTCACCAAGTGGCAATGTCAAGATAACCATCAACAATGACACCGTCCTCGACGTGCCTCAGGGCAATTCCGTCATGACGACACTCAACGAGAACGGCATCTACCTTCCTTCCGCCTGCGGTGGAAAAGCATCCTGCGGACAGTGTAAGGTACAGGTACTTGAAGGCGGTGGCGAGATTCTCGACTCCGAGAAGCCTCATTTCTCACGCAAGGAAATCAAGGCAGGATGGCGTCTCGGCTGCCAGTGTAAGGTCAAGAGCGACATGAAACTCCATGTAGATGAGTCAGTGATGGGCGTCAAGGAATGGGAATGTACTGTTATCGGCAACCGCAATGTCGCAACATTCATCAAGGAATACAAGGTAGCACTGCCACCAGGAGAGCACATGGACTTCGAGCCTGGCTCATACGCACAGATCAAGATTCCGGCATTCGAGATGGACTACGACAAGGACATCGACAAGAGCCTCATCGGAGACACCTATCTCCCAGCATGGGAAAAGTTCGGACTGTTCGGTCTCAAGTGTGTCAACGAGACACCGACAATCCGTGCATACTCTATGGCAAACTACCCAGACGAGGGCGATATCATCACGCTCAACGTACGTATCGCTACACCGCCATTCAAACCAAAGGACCAGGGACCTGGCTTCATGGATGTAAACCCAGGCATCGCTTCGTCTTACATCTTCTCACTCAAACCAGGTGACAAGGTTATCATGTCAGGCCCTTACGGCGAGTTCCGCCCACAGTACAATACAGGACGTGAGATGATATGGGTAGGCGGCGGCGCCGGCATGGCTCCTCTCCGCGCACAGATCATGCACATGTTGAAGACCCTCAACACACGCGACAGGGAGATGCACTACTTCTACGGAGCACGTGCACTGGAGGAAATCCCGTTCCTCGACGATTTCCTCGCACTGGAGAAGGAGTTCGACAACTTCCACTTCCATCTGGCACTCGACCGCCCGGATCCGAAGGCAGACGCAGCAGGCATAAAGTACACACCTGGATTCGTGGCTCCTGTAATGGGCGACACATACCTAAAGCAGCATGAGAATCCAGAGGATTGCGAATACTACCTCTGCGGACCTCCGATGATGGCAAAAACCGTTCTCGACCTTCTCCACTCCCTCGGCGTAGAAGACGAGATGATCCGTTTCGACAACTTCGGCGGATAAAGACTCTTACGACAGCATTAAATCCCGAAAGTCATGATATAGACTTTCGGGATTTCTTCTTCTCCATGATGCCCTGTAACGAACACAAACATCCCTTCCATCTAAGTGTTCATCACCCCAAACAGTCATCAGGTACCCGAGAATATTTCCTCTCCAATAGCCGATTAGTAACAATGAACCTATTTCTTATACGTAAACTACCTATTTCTGAAATGGAAACAGCCTCTTTCTTAGGCGAAAACTATATCTTTTTTATTGGTGTCCGCTAAATGTGTTGAATTTTCAGTCTTGACATCATTAGTTCTACATCACGTTGAAATACTGTGAGAACTTTGTTGCAGGCTCCAATAAAAAACAGTCAAGATTGAGTTTTTTATATCTCATTCTTGACTGTTTACTTTATAACTCCCCAAATATATAAGGGAGACATTAGTTAGATTAACTGCCATTACTTAACACATTAGCTCTTGTTCCGT
>JAIDEM010000210.1 GCA_029054825.1 Prevotella sp.
GTGATACGGTTATGTGGTTATACGGTGATAGCCATATATAAATAATAGAAGTAATAGCCGCAATAGAAGTGATAGCCATAATAGTGATATAAGTAAATTATGTGTAGCAGGAAGGGGTTGTAATGTTAATAATATATAACATAACGCCTTGTATTGTGGAATTTTGGAACAATATGCGTAATTTTGCAACGAATTTGATTTAGCATTGTTAAGATTTTAAGAGTAATTCAATAAGTATTTATGAAAATTATCAAAATGGCTTGCCTTGCATTAGTGGCATCGGCAAGTATCGGTACAGCGCATGCCGGCGGCATGCTTACGAACACTAATCAGAATATCGCTTTCCTGAGAAACCCTGCCCGTGAGGCGGCAATAGGCATTGACGGTATCTATTCCAATCCTGCCGGTGTGGCTTTCCTTGGTCAGGGTACACACATGTCGCTCAACTGGCAGGCGGCATTCCAGACCCGTACGGTCTATACCTCAAGTCCTCTGCTTGACCATACTCTCTCCGGCGACATGAAGACAAAGCGCTACAAGGGTAATGCGCAGGTGCCTTTCATTCCTTCCGTGCAGGTAGCGCACAACATGGGCAAATGGTCTTTCCAGTTTGGCTTCGCCATCTCCGGTGGCGGTGGCAAGTGTGAGTTCGACAAGGGCTTGGGCTCTTTCGAGAGTACAGTGGGCGGTCTGGCGATGTTGATGAAGGAGAAAACAAAACCGTTGGGTGTTCTTGGTATCCCTGGTGTACAGAGCTACGACATGGAGGGCTATATGCAGGGCTCACAGTATTATTTCGGCTTCACGCTCGGCGCAGCATATAAAGTGACAGAGAATCTTTCTGTCTATGGCGGTGTGCGTGCCCTCTATGGCACAGCTACATACGAGGCGTCGATTTCCGATATCATTATCAACGGCAACCAGCATCTCAACCATTATATAGATAACCTTTCAGCCACTGTTTCACAGATTCCTCCTTCAATGCTTCCACCAGGAACGGCGGAATCTCTTGCTGCAGTGAGTGGCTATAAGTACGGAGTAAACCTGAAGTCTGACCAGACAGGCTTTGGCCTTGCCCCTATCATAGGTGTAGACTACAAGCTCGGCACATTCAACTTTGCCGGTAAATACGAGTTCCGCACTCGCATGAGAATGAAGAACAAGTCGAATCTCGAGACACCGATGATGCCGGCTCTTGCATCTTATGTCGACGGCACGAAGGTGCGTGAGGACTCTCCTGCATTGCTCGCCCTCGGTGCGCAGTGGAGCGTAAAGCCGAATATGCGACTCAATTTGGGTTACCATCATTTCTATGACAAACAGTCCAAGAAAGCTGATGACAAGCAGGAACTCCTTTCCGGAGGTACAAACGAGTATCTCGGCGGCTTTGAATGGGATACGACAGACAGGGTGACGGTATCCCTCGGTGCGCAGGTGACACGTTACGGGCTGACCGACGAGTACATGTCCGACATCTCTTTCGTCACCAATTCATGGTCGTTGGGTTTCGGATGCAAGTATAAGGTCAACGATAATGTCACTCTGCAGGCTGCATATCTGAAGACATTCTACGACAAGTACAAGACTGCAAACGGCATGAACGAGTTCACACGTACCAATGATGTCATCGGTGTGGGCTGCGATATAGAGTTCTGATACAAGTCTTTATGATATTCATAAGTTGATTTTTCTATTCTGCCGGTTTGCCGGTGATGACGGTAGGTGATAGGTTAGTGTTATACAAACCTGATTTATCGGCAAACCATATTTAAATAAGGTGATTTCTGACCGTAAAAGGTCGGAAATCACTTTTTTTATGTCTTTATGTAAAAAAATCACGGAAAAACTTGCATATATCCAAGATTAACCATACCTTTGCGGTGTACTATTGAAGTAGTACACTATAAAGGAGATATAAGAAGGCAAGTAAAGGAGTGCGGAAAGCCATGCGGAACAGTGCCGGCAGTATCTCCGGAACATGTGGAAATATACGATAAACAATATAAAAACAAGAGAATCATGGAAATCAAAGTACAGGATGTAAGTTTCAAGTACAAGGGTTCGAGGCGTCAGGTGCTCAGCAACCTGAATCTCGAATTGCAGGAGAACCGCATCTGCGGGCTGCTCGGCAAGAACGGAGTAGGCAAGTCTACGCTCCTCTATCTTATCGCCGGTCTCCTCCAGCCGTCAAGAGGCGTGGTGACAGTCGGTGGCATGGAGAGCGGCAAGCGTAAGCCGGAGATGCTTCAGGAGGTGTTCTTCGTCAGTGAGGAGTTCGATCTTCCTTCTGTCCGTCTTTCAGAATATGTGAAGATGAACGCACCGTTTTATCCGCGTTTCTCGCAGGAGATTCTCGACCAGTGTCTTGAAGATTTCGGTCTTGACAGCGACCTGAAGCTCTCGGAGCTGTCCATGGGCCAGAAGAAGAAGGTCTTCATGAGCTTCGCCCTTGCTACAAGGACCAAGGTGCTCCTTATGGACGAGCCGACAAACGGTCTCGATATCCCCTCCAAGGCGCAGTTCCGCAAGGCTGTCTCGCGTTCCATGGACGATGACCGCATTATGGTAGTCTCCACCCATCAGGTGCACGACGTGGAGCAGTTGCTTGACCATATCGTGATAATGTCCAACGAAGGCATCCTCCTCAACAAGAGCACTCAGGATATATGCGACGAATATGTCTTCGAGACCCGCCTGCCTCAGGACATGGGCGATGCGATATACGGCGAGCCATCCCTGCAGGGAAATCTCGTGATGGCACCTCGCGGAGACCGTCAGGAGACACCTCTCAATCTCGAAATCCTCTTCAACGCCGTGACACAGGGCAAATAAGTAAACAGAACCTCAAACAGGAAAACCATGAAAATGAGTATATTTATCATCGCGGCAGTCTCAGTGCTCACTTTCGGAGCATGCTCTGTACGCATTATAGACAATAAGGAAGCGGCAGGCAAGATGGTGGAGAAGACCATCGATGTCAAGGACTTCAACGGATTGCACCTCTCCCATTCAGCCAATGTAGTATATACAGTGTCGGACACCTTCTCCGTCCGTGTCAAGGCGAGTGAGGGTGACATGAAGAACCTGCAGTTCGAGAACAGGGACAGTATCCTGCATATCGACTATCACAGCAGCGACAGCGACAACGGCAGGATATGGAATATCAACCTCCGCAGGAACAACTCATGCACAGTGTACATCTCCGCTCCATATCTCCAGCATGTAGGAATCTCCGGTTCGGCAGACTTCACCTGCAAGGACACCATTGCCACCAAGGATTTCGAAGTGTCGATAGCCGGTTCGGGCGATGTGAGGCTCAAGGGTGTGAAGGCTGAGACCGTGACATTCAAGATAGCCGGCTCCGGCGATATAGACGCCTCTCTCTGCGATGTCGCTTACAGCGAATTCTCCATAGCCGGCTCAGGCGACATGGATGTTGACTTCCGTGATTGCGGTGATGCATCGGCAAGAATCTCAGGCTCAGGCGACATGGACTTCAGCGGCACGCTGGGCACACTCTCTCAGAGTGTGGCAGGTTCGGGAGACATCAAGACCAAGAAACTCACTCTGACGGGTAAGAAAAACCAGTAACACTCATATATATTATATAATGTGTCAGCCGGCTTTCGTTTGGCTGGCGCAAGAAAAAAGGAACACATACTATATGGAAACGAACAGACTCATACAGTTATTGCGATGGAATATCATCAGCAGGAAAGGACAGCTTTTCCGCGGTTTCATCGGAGGAATCTTAGGCGTATTCTTCGGAATGACCTGCGCCAATGGCTTCTGGTTCAGTGACGGGCCGGCAGGGACGTCCACGGTAGGCAGCATGGCAGTGATACTGATAATAGTCTTCGGTGTCATGATCCTGAAGAATGCCGCCGGCATCGGGTTCAATACGACGACCAAGACAGGTTTCATCAGTTATGCCATGCTCCCGGCAACCAATGCGGAGAAGTACACCGCCAACTGGCTTTACGTCACGGTAATCCTGACGGTGCTGCATATAGCCAGTTTCATAGCAGGTGACTTTGTCCAGATGGCCGTCTCCATGATAGTCTACGGCGATGCAAATTCGCTGATGCTTCACGTCACAAGGATGCTGCTCCCGTCATGGAACGGCTTTGCACTCGGAGACATTGCCGGTCTTCCGGCAGGAGTCCTCTGGCTTCTTGTCACCCACGCCTCCTTTATCCTCGGCGGCACGCTCTTCCGCAAGCACCAGTTCATATATACCTGTCTGCTGATGTGGGTAGCAGTCCCGTTTGTCATCACGACGGTTTTCGGCAGTCTCGGCGCACTGCTTGTCCGCTGGCTCGATGCCAATGACCTCACGATGCAGGTAGAATGGCATGTCGGGGAGGGCTTCATCTCTCTATCTGTCATACTCTTCGAGGCAGCCGTGATATGCTTCCTGTACTGGCTCTCCTTCCGCCTTTTCTGCCGCAGCCAGATTATCAATAACCGAGTATTCAACAGTTGAGCCTATGGAAATGTTCAATAAAGACCGGCCGATATATCTGCAAATCTCCGACCGTATATGCGACGAGATACTTTCCGGCGCTTATGCCGACGACCAGCGCATACCGTCCGTGCGTGACTACGCCACGCTCATGCAGGTAAACATAAACACAGTCATGAAGACCTACGAGGAGCTGTCCCGCTCGGGGATAATCTACCAGCGCCGCGGCATGGGATATTTCGTCACCGCAGGTGCCGGAAGCGCGATACAGCGCCAGCGCAAGGATGATTTCATGCACAAGACCCTTGCGGAGATGTTCCGCCAGATGAGGCTTCTCGATATATCCATTGACGAGGTGGTGAGCGCGTTCCGCGCTTCGTCTGAGGCACAACAAAAAGGGGGGGGTAGCGCAGGGCTTCCTGATGTGCCCGGTGTATAATGTCTTCACGGTGCCGTGAGAGGTCTTAAGGATTTTGAGGTTAGGATGATAGCTGGAATAGCCCATATAGCCTCAATAGCCGGAATAGAATCTATAGAGGTTATACGGACTGCTCCTGCTATCATCCCCATGACCTGAAACCCCACAATCCACAATCCCAAAACCATCAACCATACAACACAAACACATCATTTTATTTAAACATAAAACGAAAACAGCACAACAATGAAAAAGACAATACTAATGACAGCGGGACTGCTCGCTTCTCTCTCCGTCACCGCACAGGACCAGACGGCTGTCCTTGACAGCATATACAAGGAGGCGGAGCTCAGCGCGGTGGTAGTGAAGGGCACGGCACCGAAGACGAAACTAAAGGGAAACTCCATGCTCACGAAGATCGAAGGCTCTGTGCTCGCAAAATCGGGCACGCTGGAAGAGATGCTCGAGAAGGTGCCGGGGATGCTGAAAAACGGCGATGACCTCGAGGTGGCAGGCAAGGGAACGCCGGTATACTACATCAACGGCAGGAAGGTGCAGGACACAAAGGAGTTCAAGACGATACGCTCGGAGGAAATTCTCGACGTAGATGTCATACACAATCCTGGTGCACAATACGACGCCACGGTCTCCGCCGTCGTGCGCATCCGTACCAAGAAGCGTCAGGGAGAGGGCTTCGGCTTCAGCACATTCGCCGACGGCAGCTACAATTTCGGCAACAAGGACTTCACTCCTTCCTCCACTCTGAAGCTCAATTACCGCCACAACTCGCTGGATATCTTCGGCAAAGTGAACTACTGGCAGTGGCGCTCACAGCACACGCAGGCTCTGAATCAGGAGAGCTATTACAAGGATGCAGTTATCGCGCAGGCAGGAGAGGCCTTCCTCAAGAGCAACTATTACGGCATGGGGTATACGCTCGGCTCCAACTGGCAGATAGCCGACAACCACTCCGTAGGCGTGAGGCTTGACATCGGCAACCAGCTTTATGCCAAGAGTAATAACCGACTTGACGAGGAGGTGCTTACCAACGGTATAGTTACAGAGCATATTCTCTCCATCTCTCCAAGCTGGGAGAGAATCCCGTACGACTGGAAGACCAACGCCTACTACAGCGGAAAGGTAGGCAAACTGGGCATAGACCTCAATATAGACATACTCGGAAACAAGACGGTCACAGAGAGTGACCTCAACGAGCAGAATACTGCCGCCCTTGACCTGATGTATTCCGAGCAGACAGAGAAGAACAGGATGCTCGCCACGAAACTTGTCCTGTCATACCCGATATGGAAGGGAGAACTGAATGTGGGTACGGAGATGTCTTTCGTAGACCGCGATTCGGAGTACGGCATCACAAAAACCACGATTCCATCGTCAAATATCAAGGTCGACGACAATAATATTGCGGCGTTCGTGGAGTACGGATTCCAGATACCTAAGGTCGGCGCCGCCAATGTCGGACTGCGCTATGAACATGTCGGTTTCGACTATACGGACCGTCTCGATGCCGAGCATAACATGTCGCGCTATACCGACAACCTCTTCCCCTCGGCATCGTTCTCCACACAGCTCGGCCCTGTGCAGGCAGCTCTCTCTTACAGCATGAAGACCTCGCGGCCGGGATACTGGTACTTGTCGAGCGCGGTGCAGTACATAAACCGCTACTGTATGCAGACCGGTGACCCGAAACTGAAGAACTCCATCAAGCAGGAGCTCGCCGCCAACTTCCGCTACAAGTGGGCAACGCTCAGCTTGCAGTATGAGCACCACAAAGATGCCATCACACAGTGGTCGTATGTCGGCGGCATGGAAGGTACCCCGGGAGAGGGCTTCGATAATGGCGTGATATTGCTGAAGTCGGTCAATCTCCCTGATGCCTACAAGCAGATGACCGTTGTCCTCTCTGCCATGCCGACATTCGGATGCTATACGCCAAACTGGAGCGTGGTGATGCTGAAGCCATGGCTCAAGCAGCTTCTCGCAGACCCTCGTGAGGAGAGCGGACAGCGACTTGTGGAGAGAAATAAGCCGATAGTGTTTGCATCGCTCAACAACGCCTTCCGGCTGAAGCACTCATGGCAGCTGGAACTGAACGCAGGCATACAGTCGAAGGGTGAGAACATGAACTTCAGTCTCAACCGTGCGTCATGGAATGTTGACGCCGTGATACAGAAATGCTGGCTGAAGGATGACGCGCTGTCTCTCAGACTGAAGGCTTCGGACATCTTCAATACAGGGGGTAAGCAGGATATTTCCATGGATTGCGGATACTACACCCTCATGAACGCGACGAAATTCAACCGCCAGCGCATCAGTCTCTCCGTGCGCTACACCTTCAATGCGGCAAAGTCGAAGTATAAAGGTACGGGCGCAGGTGCCGATGCTGTATCGAGAATGGGCAAACAGTAATTCTCGGCGGCGTTCCTGAACGTCAGGCGGCGGATATCTCCGCGTCATGTCCAGGTAGAGGAAAACGTCAGTCCCGGCAGTGGGCAACGCACTTGCTATAATATAATAGTATACCTATTATAATATATATATAGTTTATAATATATATAGTGTCTGCCATCACTGCCGGGACTGTTGCGTCTGTGGGATTTGTGGAGATTTTTTATGAGAAGGCTGGTGTGGATTCACCCATAGAGCCGATTTTGTTGTTGGGAGCATACTTGTCGTGTATCCTATGTATTGTCCGGCGTTTCACGCCGCTTTCGGACGCACCACGGTACGTCCCTACATTTTACGCAATATTCTGGCAGAGGTGTTTCTGGTGCGCAAACATGGCTGTCACATTGACGCCTCGTATTATCAATGAAAATAAAAGGTTACCTTTCGCATATTAAAAGGTAACCTTTTATTGTGTAAAGTGTCACCCTTTGCAGTGTAAAAGGTCACCCTTTGTTTTTTTGCATGGATAGTCTGCCAAAAGAATATCAAGCCACATCATTCCGTTTATGACAATGCGGTGTTTTCATGATTGAGAACAGAAACCACAAATTTGTCATCAGGCCGACATAATTTGATATTCCACTATAGTTATACGG
>JAIDEM010000211.1 GCA_029054825.1 Prevotella sp.
CTTCTGCGCCTGCCATAAGGTCGGAATAGGAGTTCTTATAACGTTCCATTTAGTTACAATTAGACATTCAACTTCGTCCCATTCTTCTCTTTCTGTTTCGGGTATCTTTTCAAAGTGTTGCCTGTCGCATTTCCAATCAAATCCCTTTTCTTTGAGAAGCTTCGCAACTTCAAAGTTCACGTAATCCTCATTCATTCTTGCCTCCTCTCATCGGCAGCAGGTCATCAATGTATTCACTTGCCGCCTGTTCTGTCTGTTCTCTGTTCATACTATTCTCTTACCCAATTTTATAATAAACGTTTCTTTCCCTTTTTCAGCACCCCATTCCTCACGACCATTCCCGATTGATATGCCTTTAACTTCAAAGGTCATGGAAGTGGAAGTATATCCACGATGGAAGCGGACTGTATCATAATGGCGATATTCAAAGATTCCATCTTCGATTGACTTTTTGAGTAATTTGGTAAACTTATCGCATGAATCGTTAGAATTGCGTTTCATGTCCTCAAAATCGCCACAACAGGCTTTCGTGAAATGTCCATAACCATCTCTATCCACATTCAAGAGCCTTACGCACCAAAATAGTGTATCACGATATTCTTCCCACTTTTCTCCGGAAGCTATCATATCGTAATATTTGTGTTTCAGTACTAAATCAAGTGTATCACTCATAGTCATTTCTTTATCAAGAAAATCCCCTATATGAAACCCAAATAAAGATTCATATAGAGGATTGTGTTAGTTTACTCGCAGATTATTGCCAACTGACCGCAAGCTGCGCCGTTCTCAATCTCTGCCTGTGTTGCTATGGCTACTGCATAATCATAACCAAGATTCTCCAACTGATTTTTAATTGCTTCCATTTTCTTTAATTTTAAAACGTTTATACTAAATTTATACCCTCGACAACTCCATTGCCGAGATTGTTCTTGTCTGAAATATTGTTTGGGTTGATTGGCGACAATTTGACAAAGAAGTAATCCTTGTCGAAGTATTGCTTCAACTTCTCCGCATCAAAATCGGATTCATCTACCAGCGTGAGGTTGATTGTCGTTTTCAGATTACTTTCTGTGCGTATCTGCCCCAACTCCTCAATCGTCATTTTCTTTGGATATGGGATAAGCCAATTCCGATTTTTCTCGTCAAAGGAATGCAAGCTAATCTGTAACGTCACATTCCCTTTAACGAAAGAGAAGTCGCTATCCTTTATGCCGATAGTCGAAACATAGTGATGCGTATTCGGGTATTTCTCCGTAATACGTCTGATAGCTTCCTTTACCGCCTCAATGTTCAAGAACGGCTCTCCCATACG
>JAIDEM010000212.1 GCA_029054825.1 Prevotella sp.
CTTCTGGGTCTTCTATAATAGCGGTGACGGCATACGATGTTCTTCAATACGCCTGCAAAACGGCAACCAGACAGGATATCGTGTCAATGTAAATGGTGTGTATCTCGGGGAATCACAGGGATTTCAGGTAAACAACGAAGAGATACGCAAGGGGGACAGCATACGTGTATTTGTAGAACTGACCTCGCCTCTCAATAATCAAGACAAGCCGCAACTCGTGTCCGACAACCTCATATTCAATCTTGAAAGCGGTGTTCAGCAGAAAGTGAACCTCAAGGCATGGTCATGGGACGCGGAGATGATGAGGGATGTCGTCATCAGTGATGACTACATGTTAGGAGGAGAGAAGCCTACTGTCATCTATGGAGGAATAACTGTAAACGAGAATGCCACACTTACGATTCCAGCAGGAAAGACTGTGTATTTCCATGCTAATGCAGGAATCGATGTACACGGAAGACTTGTATGCGATGGAGAAAAAGGCAAGGAAGTCGTGCTGCGTGGCGACCGCCTGGACAACATGTTCGACTATCTGCCCTACGATGGCGTTTCCGGACAATGGAAAGGAATCACGATACATGAGAACAGCAATAACAACATACTGAACTACACAGACTTGCACGCCGCTAATGACGGCATCACTTGCCTGAGTGACACTTTCAGGACGGATTACTCTACGACACAGCTGACGATAAAGAACTCCACAATACACAACTGCAAGGGATATGGGGTATATGGCTTCAACAGCAAGATGATTCTCGAAAACACATTGATATCAAACACCTTGTACGAGAGTTTGCTGACCTACGGCGGAGATGTAGATGTGAATTTCTGCACCATTGCACAGTTCTATCCTTTTGATGCGGCACGTGGTGCGGCACTGTATTTCAGTCACGAGGCAGACGAAGCACAGTTTCCCAATATGAGACTTCATGTCCGCAACTCCATCATTACGGGCTATGCGGAAGATGTCATCCTGAGAAAAGACAAGGAGACCATTAATATGAATTGCGTATTCGACCATTGCCTGCTGCGCACAGACGAGACGAACGATGGCGAACACTTCATTGACAATACATTTGAAGACATAGAAGACACAGAAGCTGCAGGATGGAAGAATTTCAAAACTGTAGACACTGATATGCTACGATATGATTTCCGACTTGCCGAGACATCGCTTGCCATAGACAAAGCATCTGCCGAAGCACCTGCACCTGCATACGACAGGGACGGCAATCCTCGTGACAGCAATCCTGACATGGGATGCTATGAGTATATCCCTCAGACTGACCAAGAGCAAGACGGGACACAGACTCCTGACCAAAACGGAATAAAGAAGAAAACAAGAAAGCCTTTGTAAACACTATAACAATTCATTAACCTTCATAATCTAAAAAAACAATGGAAACACTAAACATAAACATCCCTATAAAGAAATATAAGTTAGAAGAGCTTCCTGCTGAAGACCGTGCACTTGTAGAGAAAGCCATCAAGGCCACAGCCAATTCATACTCGCCATACTCACACTTCAGCGTAGGAGCATGCCTGCGACTCGGCGACGGCTCGACCGTAATAGGAGCAAACCAGGAGAATGCCGCATATCCGTCAGGCCTCTGTGCCGAGAGGACTGCAGTATTCTCTGCACAGGCACAATATCCTGACCAGCCAGTGACAGCCATCGCCATCGCCGCACGCAACACCAACGGAAATCTGACAGAGCAACCCGTTACCCCATGCGGCTCATGCAGGCAGGTAATCCTCGAGATTGAGGAGCGTTACAAGCAACCGGTACGCATACTGCTCTACGGAACGGAAGCCGTCTATGCCGTCAGGACAATACGCGATCTCCTGCCTCTCTGCTTCGTCAGCGGAGACATGGAGGGATAACATTCAGAAACCAACACATAAAACACAAAATGCTAAACTTCATTTGCTTCGGAAGCGGTAGCAGCGGAAACAGCTATTACCTATATACCGAAACGGAGGGCATTCTGATAGACGCTGGCATAGGAACACGAACATTGAAGAGATATTTCTCTGACTATGGGCTGTCCATGCAAGACATCAGTGCCATACTCATAACACACGACCATGCCGACCATATCAAATCAGTAGGAGCAATATCAAGCGAATTCTTCCTTCCTGTATACTCCACTGCCGCTGTACACCACGGCATTGAGGAAAACTATTGTGTACGGAAGAAAGTGAAACCTGGATTTGAAAGATACATAGAGCATGGCGAGACATTCGAAATAGGAGGCTTCTCAGTCACATGTTTCAATGTCCCGCATGACAGTTCCGACAATAACGGATACCTCATCCGTTACCGTGATATAGTATTCTGCC
>JAIDEM010000213.1 GCA_029054825.1 Prevotella sp.
AACTCACACTGACCGACAACAATCATCGGACGCGCCGCGCGTTTTAACCTGTCACCAACCAGTCTTATCTGTTCAAAAGATACCTCACTGTTTCCGATGTGTGCAACCGCTCTGACACGCGGCGTATCAGAAATTGTAAAATCGAACAGCGGTTCACTGAGCGGAACATTTATATGCACTGGACGCCCGACCGGGTAGCGTGAGGCAAGCATTGCCTCGTTTACCAGACGTTCACTATACCGACAATTTTCACCATCCGTAGACTCCGGCAATGTTATACAGCGAGCAACAAAACAGCCCAGTGCTCCCGGCTGACGGAGAGTCTGACCGTCAAGTTGGTCAATCCACATCTGCGGCCGATCGGCAGAAATAATCACAAGCGGTATCTGTCTATAATATGCTTCTGCTACGGCTGGAGCAAGATTGAGCAGTGCTGTGCCCGACGTGACACATACTGCCACAGGCTTCCCCGTAGCCATTGCCATACCGAGAGCAACAAAACCTGCAGAGCGTTCGTCCGTTACAGGGCTACACTCCATCGCTCCACACTCGTTTAGCCAATGTACAATAGGGGCATTGCGTGAGCCTGGACACACCACGACCCTATCCACCCCATGCCGACCGAGCAACGTTGTCAATATCTGTATGTTACAATTCATATTATCAAATTCCGCAAAACAATGGAATAACGACACTCAGTTTGACATTGCAGTATCATGCTGTCATATGAAACCGCGATTTCCATCATATCAAGTCAATCATTGATGACTTTACCATCATCCCTTATTCAAAATGAAACAGTCTCTTCATTGTCTTCATCTTAGCCTCCGTCTCGAGCCATTCCTGTCCGGCATCGCTGTCACGGAGCAGTCCACCGCCTGCATAAAGACGGAATGTATGGTCATCCATCTGCCGCATACAACGCAACGAGACATACAAATGGGTCTCATTGTCATGATTGAGCGGACCCATGAATCCACTGTAATACTTGCGCTCTGTATGCTCCTGCTCCACGATGTGGCGCCATGTTGCATCTTTAGGCAAACCGCAGACTGCCGGTGTAGGATGAAGAGCTGTAAGCACATCACCGACTTTTCCTTCTTCATTCAACGAGAAAGTGAAATCACTCCTCAGATGAACCAGATTGCCGGCACGTACTGTTTTCGGCCCCTCTTCGGTTATATCGTACGCTAAAGATTTCAGATTATCGGCTATATATGTAGCAACATAACGCTGCTCCTTGATGTTTTTCGTGCTCCACAATATGTCTGGAGCAGTTCCTTCTGAATGCGGTGAAGCTGGACTGTCAAAACCAAGCTGTCCGTCTTCCAGACTCATTGTTCCTGCCAAGGCTACCGTCTTCCACCGTCCGGCGTTGCCTTCCAGCAATATTTCGGGCGTTGCAGCCAACCATGTACCGCTCTGCGGAGTATGGACAAGTACGACAAACATACGAGGATATGCCAGACAGGCACGCATGAACAGCTCTTCCGCTCCGATTGCTATATCTGTCCGTATGTCGGCACTGCGTGCAAGCACAATCTTTCTGTATTCACCAGACATAAGCATGGCATGGCAACCGGCAAAGTCGTCCATATATATATCACGGTCTGACGTGACCGCCATAGAGACATCATGACGATGTCCATCCGCCACCACTTCGCATACGGGCCGATGTTCTATCTTATCCGGGTGAATAAGAATGACAGGACAATCGTCCGACACAGCAAACGGAGCTATGACAAATCCGTTCTGTCCATTGAGCGACTCCAAAGACCCAAACACTTCTGGTTGTCCTGTGCTCTGAGTCATTAGAGTATATGTCTTCTCGTGGGGCAGTCTGTAATAAGCGAACGATGCCATTCCTACACCTCCCTCGGCTTTATTGCAACGGCATAATTGGTCACGCTGACTGTCGATATTATTTCTCCCACAGTATTAGTCACCTCAACATTCCACACATGAAATCTACGACCACGATGCACAATGCGTGCCACAGCTGTAATCGTGTCACCCTCTTTCACTGCCTTGACATGGCTGCCGCTTACATTCACACCAACATATTTTTCTCCTGGACACATAGCAAGTGACCCTACTCCTGCAAGAGTTTCGGCTAAAGCAAGTGTAGCTCCACCGCTAAGCACTCCAAAAGGCTGGCGGGTACGTTCGTCAACAGGCATTGTCGCCATACATGTATCTGGCTCAGAAGTCGACAAGAATGTCATACCGAGCGTCTGAGACAGCGTCTGTTCTCGGCTCAGGCAGTCTACAATATTAGATATGTCCATAAGTCTTTAAAATCAAGAATAAAAGAATTGTCGCCATCGTTCCATCTCTAATTGAAACTTCCTCAAATGAAGCATGAAATGGCAACATCACTTTTTAATTCTTTATTCTTAATTGATACTTTTCATTTCAATAATGAATATTCCTTAATGTTATGAATTTGCAAAAGTAATGTGTTTTTCCGATAAAATGCTTTTTTCGATGGTTAAAATTATCTAATTACAAAAGGTTTTCAAAAGGTCACCCTTTATCGTATGAAAGGTGACCTTTCACAATGCAAAAGGTCACCTTTCGTTATGCAATCCGTCACCCTTTACTACGGCATGTCATACAACCTTCCGTATGAGGTGTATACAAGCATTGTCTTGCAGATGATTGGCTGAGAAAGAATGGTGCATGACCTTATTCTATTAATTTGAAGGGATAAACATGGTTTATACATAGGAAGAAACATTGATTCTGACACCAAATATCTCCCACAGGCGACTTTTTGCTGGACAAACGCTTGCATTATCGGAAAAAATGTTTAATTTTGCATCAAAGCTCTGGCATATATCGCCACAGTTGGAGAAGACATCTGATCCATTTACACTATGCCTCATAAACCTATGACAGATACAGATAACAGACAATGGGAACTGCTGAGCAGTGAGTATCTCATACAAAGACCGTGGCTGACAGCACGGCGCGACCATGTCAGACTGCCTAACGGTGTCGAAATTCCGGAATACTATATACTGGAATACCCGGACTGGATAAATGTAATAGCAATCACCGAGGACGGAAAATTCGTCATGATACGTCAATACAGGCACGGCATAGGCGAGACAAACTTTGAACTATGTGCCGGTGTCTGCGAAGATGGAGAGGAGCCTGTCGTCTCTGCACAGCGCGAACTGTACGAGGAGACGGGATACGGCAAGGGCAAATGGACATTATGGATGAAGGCTTCCGCCAATCCAAGTACAATGACAAACATGACATACTGCTATCTTGCTGTCGGCGTGGAGAGAATATCCACTCAGCATCTGGAGGCCACAGAGGATATCACTGTACATCTCATGGACAAGGAAGAGGTAAAGGCACTGTTGATGAACGGCGAGATAAAACAGGCACTTATGGCCGCTCCGCTATGGAAATACTTTGCCCTCAAGAAATGACGGCACACCTAATGCCGTAGATGCAGGAAGGCTCACGGCAACGGGAATGTATAATCAAACGTGGTTTAATGGTTTTGCCGACAGCCAAACGACCATCAACCAACAACCAAATATGACACGTGACCGACAAATATACAGAGTGACACTGATGGGAAGTGTCGTCAACCTGATACTCCTGGCAGGAAAATTCGCGGCAGGAATACTCGGACATTCCGCGGCAATGATAGCCGATGCCGTACATTCACTGAGCGATTTCCTCACGGATATTATCGTCATTGGCTTTGTACGGCTGAGCAGCAAGCCAGCCGACGACAACCATGATTATGGTCACGGCAAGTATGAGACTGTCGCGACATCCATCATAGGCATGGCACTGCTTGCCGTTGCCGTCATGCTCGGATGGAACGGTGTAGAGAAAATCGTGCGCTTCATACAGGGAGAGAATCCTGAATCTCCAGAAATCATAGCCTTAGCGGCTGCTATTGCAAGTATCTTGCTTAAAGAGTGGATTTTCCGTATCACACGGAAAGTGGCACATGAGGTCGATTCGCAGGCTCTTGAAGCCAATGCGTGGCATCACCGCAGCGATGCTTTTTCCTCGATAGGCACGGCTGTAGGCATAGGCGGAGCTGTCGTCTTAGGAAACGGATGGGCTATCCTCGACCCTATCGCGGCCGTCATCGTGAGTGGCATGATAGCACTTACTGCACTTAGACTGCTGAAGCAAGCGTCTGGCGAACTGCTGGAGGAGAGCTTGCCGAAAGAGACTGTAGAGAGGATTATTGAGATAGTCTATGAGGATAAGCTCGTACGCGACATACACAATCTCCATACGCGACGTATAGGAAACCGCATAGCCATAGAGATGCATCTGCGCCTCCCCGGCACAATAACCATAGAAGAAGCGCACAGACATGCGTCTGAGATAGAGAGGAATATCCGCACGGAGTTCGGGCAAGAGACACATATCATGCTGCATATCGAACCGATTAAACACAAATAGGTGGTTATACGGTTTTTCAGTTCTACGGATAAATGCTTGCCATACGCCCGTAGCCCAACAACCCATAAACCAACAACCATAACCAACAAATATGAAAGTACTGCTCATAAACGGAAGCCCCAAGAGGGAAGGAAATACGTACATCGCATTGCATGAAGTACAGAAGACACTCGAAGCCGAAGGCATAGAGACAGAGCTCATACACGTAGGACACAAAGACATACGCGGATGCATCAGCTGCTACAAATGCGGAGAACTGAAAAGATGCGTTTTTGACGATATTGTCAATGAAGTCGCCGAGAAATTCCGTACTGCAGACGGACTTATTGTCGGTTCGCCTGTCTACTATGCATCGCCTGCCGGTACGCTGCTTTCCTTCCTCGACAGATTATTTCTGTCGGCAAAGTTTGACAAGACGATGAAAGTCGGTGCCGCTGTGACTGTGGCACGCCGTGGAGGAATGTCATCGACCTTTGATGTACTGAACAAATATTTCACCATCTGCGGAATGCCTGTCGTAAGTTCACAGTACTGGAACATGGTCTACGGCCGCACACCAGGGGAGGCACAGCTGGATGCCGAAGGACTCCAGACCATGCGACGATTGGGTAAGAATATGGCTTTCCTCATCAAGAGCATACAGCTCGGGAAAGAGCAGTTCGGCCTCCCTACCCTTGACGAGCCACAGCAGATGACAAATTTTATAAGGTGAAACATAACACCAAGCATATATAATCGCCCACTAAGACCATAACCGCTTATGAAACGACTTCTTGCCATTTTAGCATGTATCATCATTGCCTTTACGGCACAAGCCAACAAGTCCACGGGTATTGAACCGCTTGACTCCACATCGTATGCTATCGGTTATCAATGTACAGCCTCAATGTTGATGGAAGACACTGGTCTTATGCGTAATAAGAATGATTATGAGGAGTATATTCGTGGATTGGAAGACAATATCCTTGACTATGCATTGTATGTCGACTCTTCGTATGTGATGTCATACAGTGTTGGAGGAATGTTAGGCGTTTTCATGACAGACGGACATTCAAGCAAAGACGATTTAGCATCATTCCGCTATGTTATAGAAGGTTTGCGCAAGGCAAGTGAAGGAATACTTGTCTTACCAGCGGATACCATTGAGGCTATGGCTGTTTTAGAACGCCATGGCAGAAAAGACAAGAATTTCAGTGACATTGACGAGAACGCCAAACGTGAATTCTTCACTGCATACGGAATAATGAAGGCATTCCAGCCGGGAATACAAGAGTATATCAATGAATTAAAACCCGGCACAAGCGTCATGCTCAATCGGCAGGCATACGCGAAAGGTATGGCTGACGTACTGGAAGCCTGCATAAATGGAGAACCGAAGTCGGCATACGAGTTGGGCAAGACCATTTCCTTTTCTGCTAAAACGATTCTGATGGGACATAAGAATTCATCCACACAGTCCTTTCACTCCTTTATCGCCGGTGCTAAGGCTGCACTTGGTCTCGGCGAGCAACTGATAGCAAAGAAAGTGTTGGAGGAGATGGTCTACGGTGATGGTGTAAATGACTGCTACAATATTGAAGATTCTGAGAAATGGGAGACGTATCAGAATGCACTGAACATGGAAATGTGTGAACAATATGCAGTGAACTGGGACATAACCGTCAGTCATGTCGCCTCCGATACGGTCTCCGTTGCTGATGACTTTGGAAACCTACTTAGGAAAAGCGACATGGAAGGGGAAAAATATGATGGCATCCTTCTGGCACAGACATTAGACGAGAATGGTTATCTCTACGATGCCATCTTGTCGGCTATCAAAAACACTCCGCTTACCGAAGGTTATAAATGGTTCTATGGCAGAAACTACGACAATGAACTGGTTGTCGGCATAATGGAGACTTCTGCCCAGTTCAAAGCCAAGGCAGTCGAGGCTTCTGTAGCTCTCGAGATATCTCTTACCGGCAACACACAGAACAAGTTCGTTATGCCATGGAAGTTTGATGCAAAAGGCACTGCAACATGGTCGCAGTTTACTGTTGCAAACATCGGTAAATTTGTTGCCATAGAAATAAACGGAATGTTTGTCAATGCACCACGCATAATGAATCAGATAACAACCGGGACCTCCTCCGCCTATGGCCTTTTTCCTGAAAAGGTAAACCAACTCTTCACGGGAGCGACAATGATTGCAACAGACAAAGCTGCATATGAGATAGAGGTTATTAAAATGAAATAATCAGGGGCTGCTGCATTAATATTGCGCCACTGACAGAGGATAGCAACCCATAATTAAAAACAACCCCCAAAATATAGAGCAAAGAAAACGATAAGGTTCAAGCGTAAAAAACAGTGCAGGATTATACTGCCATACGATTCAGGCGTAAAGGTATAGAAATGCATTCATTACGTTTATATGATATAGCCCTCACTCCTGCACAATGCGACAGCATAAACGACAACAAGTGTCTGATTGTCTACAACGATTCGACAGTTTTTGAGTTCGGTGGTGGAGCAGTAGGTGTTCTGTATTTTGTCGGCAAACAGGAGTTTCTTGACGGACTCGATAATTGATATTATGTTATATGAGACTTGGACAAAAGATACTGCCACTTGACGACACCTTTGATGAAGCAAAAGTCTGCAAATATACAAAAGAGCACAATATTGAACTTGAGCCATAATTCTATAATCAGATTTTTTCCACTAACATTATCAGAACTCATTTCACAATTCATCCATAGCCTACTACCAATGTCGGAATTCGTCCTACTTTTTATTGCAACATTCCACAGATGGAGCCTTTTTAAGGGACGACAAATAGAGTTCAAGCTGCGAGTGCAATTGTATGCAAAAAGTCTATCATTTTGCCCTTATATCATATTTTTTTGCATTTTTGATAGACTTTGAATTTTATTTAGTAACTTTGCAAAAGAACAAAAAAAACAATGATCTAATGGAAGAAGAAAAGACAATTGATGTGGTGCCGAATAAGAACAGACTGACTCTGAGAGATACAGACTTCATGTCGATGATGCAAAGGAGAATATTCAATGTACTGATTGTCGCAAATCCATACGATGCATTTATGCTGGAAGACGACGGACGCATAGACGAAAAGCTCTTCAATGAATATGTAAGGCTTGGATTGCGCTATCCGCCACGATTTTTCCGTGCCTATTCACGTGAGGATGTAGAAAAATGGATAGACAAACAGCCAGATCTTATCATATGCCTACCAAGTACAGAGTCAAATGATGTATTTGATATAGCACGTGACATCAAGGTGTCTTACCCGAAACTTCCGATTGTTGTACTGACGCCATTCTCCCATGGCGTCAATGAGCGCATGAAGAACGAAGACATGTCTACTTTTGAGTATGTTTTCTGCTGGCTCGGCAATGCGGACCTCCTGCTGTCCATAATAAAGCTCATCGAAGACAAGATGAATCTTGAAAAGGATTTGTCTGCAGGAGCACAGATGATTCTCCTTGTAGAAGACTCTGTACGCTTCTATTCATCATTTCTCCCCATGCTCTATAAATTTGTACTTCAGCAATCATTGAACTTTGCATCTGAAGCATTGAATAATACATTAGAGACATTACGCATGCGCGGCAGACCGAAAATAGTACTCGCACGTAACTATCAAGAGGCATGGGATTTGTATAACAAATATTCAGATAATACTTTAGGTATCATATCCGACTGTCGTTTCCCTATGGTAGACGGTGAAGAAGCTGTTTCAGATGCAGGAGTGCAACTCCTCCGCGCAGTTCGCGACATGGACAAATTCGTTCCACTCATAATGGACTCCTCAGAGGAAAGTAATGTAAAGGCCGCCATATCATGTGACGCGTCGTTTATAAACAAGAACTCCAAGTCATTAGATCATGACCTAAGGAAAATAATCCTTCATAAATTTGGTTTCGGAGATTTCGTATTCCGCAATTCCGAGACCCTCGAGCCACTTGTACGCATCCATAACCTCAAAGAGCTGCAAGACAATATCTTCACTCTGCCACGCGAGGCATTGCTGATGCATATCAGGCGCAATAATGTATCACGATGGCTTGGGTCGCGCGCCCTTTTCCCTATAGCAGAATTCCTGAAGAAAATCACTTGGCAGTCATTGCAGGATGTCGACAAGCATCGCCAGATTATATATGACGCCATCGTGGCATACCGAAGAATGAAAAACCAAGGTGTTGTCGCGGTATTTCATCGCGAACGTTTTGACCGTTTTTCTAATTTTTCACGTATAGGCGACGGCTCTTTGGGAGGCAAAGGTCGTGGTCTTGCCTTCCTTGACCACATCATAAAAAAGCATGCAGACCTTAATAGTTTCGAACAGCTGCCTGTGATGATACCCAAGACCGTAGTACTATGTACTGATGTCTTCGATGAATTCATGGAAAGAAACGACCTCTATGCTACAGCTCTGTCAAATACTTCTGACGAACAAATACTTGAGGTTTTTGTCAATTCACATCTTCCACAACGCCTTGAAGAAGATTTCAAATGCCTTGTCGATGTCGTCAAAGGACCGCTTGCCATACGTTCGTCATCTCTTCTGGAAGATGCCCATTATCAGCCATTTGCAGGAATATACTCCACCTATATGATTCCGCCAGCGGAGAATACTGAGGAACGTCTTAACATGCTTGCCAATGCCATCAAGGCTGTATATGCGTCTGTCTTCTATAAAGACTCCAAGGCATATATGACCGCGACCTCGAATGTCATTGACCAAGAGAAGATGGCCGTGATTATACAAGAGGTTGTAGGCCAGGCACATGAAACACGATTCTATCCACACATATCTGGTGTAGCACGTTCTGTCAACTATTACCCTGTCGATGACCAGAAAGCGGAGGATGGCATAGTGAACATGGCCCTTGGCCTTGGTAAGTATATCGTCGACGGAGGAGAGAATCTCCGTGTTGACCCGTATATCCCAAAGAAAATCATGCAGCTGTCCGAGATGGAACTTGCTTTGCGTGAAACCCAGACACGGTTCCTTGCACTCGACCTGTCACAGACAAAACTCGACTTCAAAACTGACGACGGATTTAATCTCCTGAATCTCTCAGTACGCCAAGCCGACAAGGATGGCGTACTGAAGTGGCTTTGTTCTACATTCGACCCTTATGACCAGATAATACGCGATGGATACTATGAGGGAAAGAACCGTAAGATCATATCTTTCAGTGGCATACTCCAATATGACGTACTTCCTTTAGCACGTGTGTTGCAGAAAATCCTTGAATATGGTTCAAAGGAGATGATGCGCCCTGTAGAGATAGAGTTTGCATGTACAGTAAATGACGACAAGACAGGAGAGTTCTATCTGTTGCAGATCCGCCCGATGGTAGATAACAAGATAATGCTTGATGAAAACCTTGATGCTGTCAGCGATAACGATCTGGTACTCCGCTCTGAAAGCGCTATTGGTCATGGCATAATGACAGATATTCATGACCTTGTGTATGTAAAAACCGATGATTACTCAGCATCCATGAACACCGAAATTGCCGTTGAAATGGAGAAAATCAATGAAAAGATGCTCACAGAAGGCAGAGGATACATCCTCGTTGGTCCAGGAAGATGGGGGTCAAGCGACCCATGGCTGGGCATCCCTGTCAAATGGCCAGCCATATCAGGCGCACGAGTCATTGTCGAGTGTGGCTTGACAGACTATCGCATAGACCCTTCCCAAGGAACGCATTTCTTCCAGAACCTCACATCTCTCGGTGTAGCGTACTTCACCATCAATCCGTATAAAGAGGACGGGCTGTTCGACAAGAAATGGCTTGATGCTCTTCCGGCATACAACGAGACGGAACACGTCCGCCATATCCGACTTGAAAGTCCTTTGACCGTCAAGGTAGATGGCATGAAAAAGAAAGGTATAGTATTAAAGGCATTATAGCCGATGTGCACAGGAAATGACTGCATGACAGTGGCATTTGCCTTAATTTATAATAAAAAGGAAGACAACTTTTTGTCATTACATGATTTATTGCTAAATTTGCACACTTAAAGTGAAAAAGAACTTAACAAACAGTTATACAGGAATATGAACATATTAGAACTTTCAGAACAGGAGATTGTACGCCGTCAGTCACTTGAAGAACTGCGCAACATGGGCATAGACCCATATCCTGCTGCGGAATACCCTACTGACGCTTTCTCAACGGAAATAATAGAAAACTTCACAGACCTCCCTACAGAGAAAGATGAAGAAGGCAACGAAATACCAGGAAAGGCTACGCCAGAGAACTCCCGTATGGTATGCATTGCCGGCCGAATGATGTCACAGCGCATAATGGGCAAGGCTGCTTTTGCGGAAATACAAGACTCAAAAGGCCGCATACAGGTATATATACAGCGTGATGCCATCTGCCCTGATGAGAATAAGGACTTATATAACAAAGTATTCAAGAAGCTGCTTGATATCGGCGATTTCATCGGTGTAAAGGGCTATGTGTTCCGCACACAGACAGGTGAGATTTCTGTCCATGCCATGGAACTCACACTTCTTTCCAAGTCTCTCAAACCGTTGCCTATCGTGAAATACAAGGACGGTGTCGCATACGACAAATTTGAAGACCCAGAGCAGCGCTATCGCCAGCGTTATGTAGATCTCGTTGTAAATGACGGAGTAAAAGATACCTTCCTGAAGCGTTCCATTGCCATACGTACCCTCCGCCGTGTACTTGATGAGGCTGGATATACCGAGGTAGAGACACCTACATTGCAGTCTATCGCAGGCGGTGCTTCTGCACGTCCGTTCATAACGCATTTCAATGCCCTTAATCAGGATATGTATATGCGAATAGCCACAGAGCTTTACCTCAAACGCCTTATCGTCGGCGGTTTCGAGGGCGTATACGAGATTGGCAAGAACTTCCGCAATGAAGGCATGGACAAGAACCACAACCCAGAGTTTACTTGTATGGAACTCTATGTGTCATACAAGGACTACAACTGGATGATGTCTTTCACAGAAAAACTGCTGGAGGAGATATGCATTGCCGTCAACGGCAAGCCAGAAACCGTCATAGACGGCAAGACAATTTCATTCAAGGCTCCATTCCGTAGACTGCCTATTCTCGATGCCATCAAGGAGAAGACAGGATATGACCTTTCAGGCATGACAGAGAATGAAATGCGTGATGTCGCCAAGAAACTTGACATAGAGGTTGATGAAACTATGGGCAAGGGCAAGCTCATTGACGAGATATTCGGCGAGACATGTGAGGGAACATTCATTCAGCCAACATTCATCACAGACTACCCTGTAGAGATGTCTCCGCTCACAAAGATGCACCGTAGCAAACC
>JAIDEM010000214.1 GCA_029054825.1 Prevotella sp.
GCATAGTGCAAGCAGGACGGTGATAAAGCATTTGTCCATAAAGATGTCTTGATATAATGGGGTTTGTAAATGAAAATCTCTTGAAAGAGTGCAAGTGGGCACTATGTCATGTCTTGGGATTGTGTTGTGTGCCCACTTGCTTATTTATGAAAAGAGGGAGGCTCGCGGGCTATCGTCAGCAGACAAGCCTGTAAAATGGAAACTTTTGTGTTTGTCTGTCATGGAGTCTATCGTTACCGTCTTTTGTTTAAGTATATGTTGTTTAAGTAAGTATATAAAATTAATGTATACGGCGGGATAGACATCGGAATGCTTATTTGCCTAATGCGATATAAGCCTCGTCAAGCATGCCATGGAGGAAAGCGTCAGGATTTGTCTGCTTAAGGATGCGTTGCATTTCCGTGATGCTCAGTTTGCATGTGTTGCGCTCGTTGTCGCTGAACTTGGCAGCATGCTTCTTGCATAGCTCCACGATATTCATCACGATGCCTGTCTGCAAGGCTTTCTGCTCACTGTCCTTGATGGCTTCGAGGAAGGCCACGCGGAGATTGCCGAACTGGCGGAGATAATCTGTGCCCGTATCTTTTCCCATGTTGGTGGTAATTGTATTATCCATGATATTCCAGTTCTTTCCTCCGTCACGGCTGGTTATCACGCGCACTCCATTACCGTCCACGATAGTTGTGGTAGATTGCGTGTTGCCGTCTTGCGGTATGATTTTGAATGTCTTTGCTGACTTGCCTTTTTTTGAAGGATTCTTTCCGTATATACGGTATAGCATGAGCCGTATGCCGTTGTTCTTATTGTACCAGACCATAGCATATACATAACGCTTGTCAGGATTCTTGGTGTCATGGATGAAGAGCAGGCGGTAGTTGCGTGTCGACTTTGTGCAGAACTTCACTTGGTACTCAAGGTCAGGGCCGTACGCGACATTTGATTGCTCTGCTTTCATTTCCGGCGTCTGGTGTATGGAGCGGTATCCTTTGGAGGCGTCACGCTCGAAAGCCTCCTCCAGTTCGTCTATCTTTGTCTTCTGTTGTTTTGTGAGATACAGGTCGGCATAGCGGCAGTAGGTTGTTACAGTGCCTTTTACATCACTGTCATCATAATCGCTTGTCACGGCTTTGCTTATTTTGCGGTCATTCATGATGGCATCCATGACCTTGTTTATGTTCTTTTGAGCCATGGTGCTGACGGCTGTCAGCATCATTATTGTCAGGAAGGTAATCTGTTTCATAGTCTGTTGTTCTTTCTTCTTGTGCATGATAGTATGTCGGTATTTCCTTGATTCATAGCATTGTATTGATATAAGACAGGAAGTGTCAGTAGAATGTGCCTTCATCTTCCTCACTGTAGTCATCAATGCTTGCGACGATATGGGCGTATTGGCCCATGATATTGTGGAGGTCACTCTGTTGCTGTACATACACGGCTTTCATGAGTAGATCAGCTTGGCGCACGGCATCGTCAAGGTCAACGGGAGTGCTGTCTTTTGCTGCCGCCTGTGCAAGATAGTGGCGAGGAAGGGGTGGGGTATCGCTGTATCGGTTTCTGTTGATACCCTTTCGTGTGGCAGGCTTACGTGCTGGCTGCTGGACGGGAGTGACCTCCATCTTAAGTGTGTCGGCCTTGTCGTCACAGGTTATGCTGTCTACTGCCGTTGTCATTGCCGTTATGGGTTGTGTCGCCGTCTCTTGTGGCATATTGTGGCTGTCATTCATCCATGTCCAGGCACCGAAGGCGAGGAGGATTGTCGCAGAGGCGGCAACAAGATGTTTGCCATATTTTCTGCTGACCTGTGGTTTTGGCTCGAACATGGCGAACATCTCACGGTACACTTGCCAGTCTTCGTCGTCAATCCCGTCTGGCACAGGTTTGTCACCACGTTTGCGGAAATACGAGGCGAGCATGCGTTCCTCATCGACGGATGTCTGTCCATCCATGTATCTCTCCAGGTACTGTGCTATGTTTTTGTCGTTTATTCTCATTGTCTGTTGCGTTTTTTCAAGTCTTCGAATATCTTCTTTCGGGCTGACGACAGCATTGTCGATACAGAGGCAGTGGTTATTCCCATGATATTTGCTATCTCGTTGTTGGACATCTGCTCTGTCTGCCTCATCTTCATCACCTGCATTTCCCTTTTGGGCAGCGTGGAGATGCGTTCAAGAAGCCATCGCTCGTCTTCTTCCACTTCCATCCTGAGATGTGGCGAGAGGGCTTTCGTGTCGGGCGGTTGCCATTCAGGGCCGTCGTCTTCGGAGTTTCTGTTCATGGTGACAAAAAGGGTTGTGGTTCGCCGTGTATGGCGGATACTGTCAATGGCGAGATGTCGTGCCATTGTTTTTACCAGTCTCAGGGAGTGTTCCTTATCATTGAGTTCATCATGCAGTGCCCAGAGTTTCAGCATGGCGTCTTGCGCTATGTCGGCGACATCGGCTTCTTCACGCAGGAAAAGGCGTGCTTGTGCCGAGGCCTGCCTGTGTAGGGCGCTTGCTATTTCTTCAAACTCTTTCCGGTTCATGATATTGGGCTTGGTGTATGTAGAAAACCTGTGACGGCTATTCCGTATAGGATTTATGGGATGTTCCTTGTCTTTATCGTGTGGGGTGTGTGAGTCTTATGGCTGTGCCTCGATTGCTCCCGGTGATTTTGGGAAGGATGGTGTATACATATTACCTTTGGTATTTATGAGTTTCTTATAATATAGCTTACTGTCGTTTATGCTTCCTTTGGTACTTTCTGATTTCCTATAGATGTCTGTCGTGCCGGAGAGTACCATGTTTCCGTTGCCTATGACTGTACTGTTTAGGCTTTTGCACTGCACAAAATGCAATGATATGTCGCCGTTGCCATGCATTGAGGCATTTGCGTTCTGTGTCTTTATTCTGCCTACTTTCATGTCTCCACTGCCGTTTAGTGCCATATTGGTTGTCGGACTGTCAAGGGAAGTTATGTTGAGGTCACCGCTGCCGTTAAGCATAACATTGGCATTTGCTGTGGATACATTCCCAATATTGAGATCTCCACTGCCGTTGAGTGCAAGGTTTGCAGCCTTTGTGGCTTGCACATTCTTCAGTGAGATGTCTCCGCTGCCGTTGATGCTTGTGTCTATGGTGTTGCTGTTTATACTGCTGAAGCTCATGTCTCCGCTGCCTAACAGAGCTATGCGCAGCTTGTCTGCTGTTATAGCTGTGTTCGATATGAAATCTCCACTGCCCATGAGCACAGCTTCCGTAATGGTAGGTGAGGTGACGTAGACGGTAACATCGTTTCCACTATTGGTATTTGTGATGACTCTTACGCCGGCAATCTTCTTTGTACTTATGGTGAGGATGCCTTTCTTCACCTCGGTAGTGATTCTTTCCATGATGTTGCTCGGCGCTTCCACCTCTACTTTGTACGTCTTGCCTTGTGTGTAGACGATATTGTAATTGCCTATGACGGTTACAGCATTGAAGTTTCCGACATTACGTGTCTCTTTTGTGGATTTTGGCGCTGTATTTGCCATGGCACAGTTGTAAATGTTTCCTGCCTGGAATCCGAATACAGAGAATGTCAGTGCGGCTGCTATAAATAATGTCTTCTTGAACATAGTCATTTGCTGTTGGTCTTATTTGTTGTATATCGATGATTTTAGTATGACGCTCTGTTTATGCCGGCAAAAACAACGTCTACACCAATAAAACGTATAAGTATGGTATTTCTCAATGGAGAAAATGTTTCTTTTAACTTGTTTTAATTATTCAGGCTTCCTTGAAGTTCCTTTCGTTTAATTTATCTCTCACTTGAACAGAACTTTTGTTGTTTGGTCATTAGCATGTATTTCGGCTATATAAGCTACCGTAACCAATGACCTATAACCCTAAAAGGCCAAATAACTGAAAAGAGGCTACCATACACTCTCCGTATGATAGCCTCTCCTGGTATAAATCTTTATCAGACTTACTTGTTCATATACTTCTTGCCATTCTTGATGACAATGCCCTTTGTGCCTTTGACAACACGCTGGCCTGCGAGGTTGTATACAGGAGCGTTCACGTCATCCTCTGCTGTTATCTCAGAGATGCCTGTCGCTGTCTTATAAGCCTCCTCAGCTGCCTTCAGTGCTGCAAGAGCTGCCTCAAACTCTTCCTTGGTCTTTGCAGTAGTAAGAGCTGTCATAGCCTCCTCGATAGCTGCGTAGAGAGCTGCACCTGGTGTGCCTTCCTCTGCAGGGTCTTCTCCAAGAAGTTCGGTAGCGACCTCAATCTCTGCCTCGAGAGCAGCCTTTGCAACTGCTATCTCATAAGCCTCCTCGGCTTTCTTGAGAGTCTCGAGAGCTTCGTCAATTTCATCCTGGAACTCAGCTGTCTCAAGCGCTGTCTTCGCTGCATCGATGGCTGCCTGGAGAGCTGCACCTGGTGTGCCTTCCTCTGTAGAAGCGTCACCGAGAAGCTCGGTAGCTGCAGTCACCTCTGCCTCGAGGGCTGCCTTGTCGAGAGTAGGAGCGACAAACTCTGTGAGCCAGCGTGGGTCACCTGTTTGGAACTTAGCCTGCTGTGTAGACTCGCCGAGAGTGAAGTCTGCATTCGCAGCGTCCTTGAATGCTGGGTCTGTAAAGAGGATAGTTCCACTCTTGTCGTAGCTTGCCTCGCTTGCTGACTTGTCAAGTCCGTTATTGAAATATGTATTGTTTGCGAACTCCTGAGGGGAGTTGCTGCCGAAGCGACCGCCAGCCATGCGGCGGATGATGTCGTTGCTGCAGTTGTACCAGATATTGTTCTTCACATCGAACTTGCTGTAGTTCTGTCCGGCGATACCGTTGTAGTTGCCCCACTGACCGTCAGACTTGAGGAGACCGTAGAACGTATTGTTCTGGTAGTTCATAGTCTGGAATTCAGTATCCTTATCAAAGCCGTAGCGGTCAAGGCGTGCAGAGTTGTTGTATCTTACAAAGTACTTTGCAACAGCATTGTTTCCGTAGAATGTAGAGTTAGTGATGTTCACATCCTTAATGCCACCTCCTTGGAATGCTATGAGTGCCTCGTTCTGTACAGCCTCTGTAGCGAACTCGATGACAGAGTTGTTGATGGTGAAGTCTACAACACAGATCTGCTTGTTGTTGTCATAGATAAGAGAGTTCTTGATTCCCTTGACAGTAACGCCATCAATCTTGATATTGTCAATTCTCTTATAGCTGCTGCCTTCAACAGTCTTTCCGTCTGTGATGGAGACAAATACAGCCTCATTTGCCGAAGCGTCCACTGTTGCGCCGTTGCCGTTGATGACAAGGCTTCCTGCTGTCTCGATAGTGCCGTTTGCTGTATAGACAGTGCCATTTGTGAGGTTGATTGTGATGTCACCAACCTTATCGCCAGCTGCTTCGATCTCGTTTTTCTTTGCAACGACAGCAGCAGCGATGTCGCCTTCTGTAACATCAACGATTGCTGATACTGTTTCTGCAACACGAGTGATAGTGATAGGCTGGAACTGTATGTTTGTTACGTCATTCTTGCTGTAGATGCCGATAGCACCAACGATGTCATATGTCTTGCCTTCTGCTGGTGTCGCAATCTCTATGCCGAACTGGTTGTATCCAGCAACAGTCTCCTCGCCCTTGGCGATGGTGAAGTTGTTCTTGTCGTCAGGTGTCGTATATGTAACTCCCTTCAGGGTAACGATCTTGTTTACGTTTGTAGCTGTTATTTCTGCAAGTGTTGCTTCGTCATAAGTAACCTCTACTGCATCACCTTCCTTGACAGTAAGTGCTGCATCAGATACAACCTCAAACAGTCCATTGTATATATCTACTTTGCCTGTCCAGCCAGCAGTGATAGTCTTTCCTGCAGCGGCATCTGCTGTATTCGCACCTGTCTTGTCAAAGATAAGGCTTGCACCTGTCTCGTCTTTGATATAAACATAGTTCTGTGTGCTGTTCTTAACCTGCTTTGCTACAATAAGAGCCTCGCCGTCAAAGCGGAAAGCTGTCTTGTCGGCAAGTGCTGCAAGCTCAGCAACAGTTGTTACTACTGGGTTGGCAACGAACTCTGTTGTAGCAACATCACTCTTTGCCTCACCCTTGATGGCAATAGCCTTTACAGTTGTCGTTTCCGTTATCTCGAATGGAGTGCTGTAAAGTGTGCTCTCTGCTGTAGGCTCAGTGCCGTCTGTTGTATAGTAGATTGCTGCGTCTTCTGTCTCGCAAGCCAAAGTTACAGTAGATGTTCCAAAGAATGAAGTCTCACCTGTGATAGTTGGTACAGTCGGTTTTGATTCGTCTACATAATATATGGTAACATCCTTTATGTAAGCACGTTTTGCTGGTGTAGATATAGCGATTTCTGTTATTTCCGTATTTCCGTCATATTCTATTCTATATTCCGCCATGTCTGGAGTCAGCGCTGTAAACTCTTTTGTGTTTACAGTGATATTTGTTTCTGTGCCGGTTCCATATTGTGCAGCATTGAATGTAATCTTTGTAGGCTTTACGGCTGTAGTCAGCGTCAGTGTTAACGAACCTGCAGCCTTGCTGCTTCCAAGTTTTACACCTTTGCCTTGTGCTGCAGGATAGACTTTACTTGCAGTGATGGACGAAATAAATTCACTTCCACTGGCGATGATGTCTGCAACCGTACTCTTTTCAGAAGTACCGTCATTTGCAGTACCGCTGTCTTTGAACGTAATGACTTGAGTCATTTCCGTTGCTGACATTCCTCCCGCCATACATAGCAGGAATGTCCAAAGCAATAGTAGCTTTTTTTTCATACTTGTTGATTTTTGTTAGTTAATTAAATAAATAGGTTTAAGACATAGTGCGTGTCTTTGTAGAATGTTAATGCAAATATATATATAAATATGAAAATAAGTTTTAACAGTTCTTTTGCTTTATATATTTTTTACTATTAATGGAGAGTTTTATAGATTTAAAACAAAATTAGAGCGCCTCATCAGCTGGGCGCTCTAATTGTTTATTCACTTTAGGTAAATGTTTTTTCTTGCGAAGCCATTCGGCCTTTTTCTTCAGATACTCATCGTAGTGGTTTTCAAGGAAGTTATCTGCCATGATGGTTTATGGGGTAATTGCGGTTTTATGGTTTGTAGGTTTTGCGGTTATCTCTGTGTGGATATTGCGTTAACTGTAGGGACGCTCCGCTTGGGCGTGTTGGTACTTTGCGGTGATAGTAGGGGTAGCCAAACAGGAACTATAGAGCCAATAACCAAACAACGAAACCACCAAACGACCAAACCACTAAGTGTCCTTTATCTTGTATATCTGCTGTATACTACACTGATCTCTATTGCGTCTGGATTGCTCGGTCCGCCTGCCAGTCTTGCTGTAGATAGCGAGGTGTCTGGGGTGACACTGCTGAGGATTGATGTTGAGTTGTACGTCGTGTAGTTTGCTGTTACAGGCACGAGGAGCACCTTATCCCAATTAGGGTGTTTGCGCTTGTATTCCTCACGCTCCGTAGCGTCTGCAGGAAGATGTCTGTAAAGGTTCTTTACCAGCTGGCCTATGTTGTTGAATGTATATCCGTTGGTTGTGCTGGAGTATGAAGCTACATAACTCTTTCTGTTGTCGGCAATCTTTCCTGATGTAAAGAAAGATGTGAGCGAGTCCTGCTCGAGCATGAGGAGTGTGCTTGGCTTCTGGAATGTATACTTGTTGTCCATGCCGTCATTGTAGCATCTCATTGTCACCTTGGCTGAGTTTATGGAGTCATTCTCGTGACCTTCGCAGATCTCCTCAACAGGAAGTGTCAGCAATGTGGCTATGCCTGTAGGTGCCTTGATATATGTGCAGCGGTCATCCTTTATGAGTTCCTTTGTCATTACGGTGTCCGTGATGACTTCTGTAAGCTGCTTTACCTCGTCTGTGGCATATATCGGGAATACTCTCGCAACCTTGTTGTATCCGTGCTGGAAGGTAATGCTGAGCTGTGCGGAGTTGATGTATGCCATACAGCCGAGACCGTTGTCCATCTTGACATAGAATCCTGGGCAGACGCGATGGATGAAATTGTATGAGTTCTTGAAATTGTCAGGGTCTTCAAAATACTTTGTCAGCAGGTATGTGCCGTAATTTGAGTATGTCTTTGACGGATCTTTCGGGTCTGTATACTTATCATTGAGGTCAAAATATATGAATTTGTTGTAACCGTTCTCCTGACGTGTGGAGTCTGAGTCGTCACAGTCGGCTATGGAGAAGACTTTCGACACCTTGATACCGTCTGTGCGTATGTATCCGTTTTTGATAGGGTCGATGTTTGAGTAGTATGTCTTACCCTCCTCCAGGGTCTTGTTTATGTTCATCTCGTAGAGCGTAGCCTTCATTGTCTGCAGCGAGTCTCCGTAGAACGAGTTGCAGTTGAAAGTTATGCCGCATGACAATGCCTCTGTCTTCATCGGAAGAGAGTCCAAAGGGTAAAAGTAGTCACCCTCAATGACATGGAACTGGGTAAGGAGGTTACTTTGTATGTATGTTCCTGTCTCAGGGTCTTTCACTATGCCAAGCGCACGAGTGGAGCTTCGGGCAATGACGGAGTCAACTCTGACGCTCTTCGATGTGACCTTGTAGACAGCATCGGAGACGGTCATCACATCCTCAATGTTTGTTATGGAGGAGCCGAGAGTGTCTGTCGTGTCGTCGCATGCTGTTGTCAGCAACAGGGCGGCCAACAGTGAGCTTAGGGTTATATGAAAATGAAAAAATCCTTTTTTCTTCATTGTCTGTTTGCTGTTCTGTTCTTGTTGATAAGGACTGTAATTATATGAGAATCAAGCTGTACCTCATTTGTATAGATTATGATTCCACATAAGTCCCTGTGTATTTTGGATTGCGTTTGTTTCACGTCTGCCAATTATTGCAGAGTGTCGTGGAATTTCACAATGTGTTGTAGAATGCTTTGTAGCTTTCGAGGAAGTCTTCGCCAGGATAAGTAAGGTATGGTTTATTCTTCTCCTGTGCATAGGTCTTCAACTCCGACATTATGTCAGTATCCATTTCAATGATGCCGTCAGAGAAGTCTATGGCAAGTTTGCCAAGCTCCTTGAAGTCGAAATTCTCGTTGTAGTTGCTCAGACTGTCTTCTGTGATGTTTCCGAAAGCGAGGCATTTTTTGAAATCTTCGCCAATAGTGCCGTCGAGTTTCGCATTGTACAAGCTTGATACTATCTTACAGTCGCGGAAGCATGGTTCATCCTTATATGCCTCCTTGACATAAAGAGGCACTATGGATGACATCCATCCCTGGCAATGTATGATGTCCGGTGTCCAGCGTAGTTTCTTGACAGTCTCAAGTACGCCGCGTGCAAAGAAAATGGCACGCTCGCCGTTGTCTGTAAATGTGTTTCCGTCTTCGTCACATTCTATTCCCTTGCGGGTGAAGTAGTCATCATTGTCGATGAAGTATACTTGCAATCTTGATACCGGGATTGACGCAACCTTGATTATCAGCGGATGGTCTGTACCGTCGATGATGATGTTCATGCCGGAAAGGCGGATGACCTCATGCAACATGCCGCGTCTTTCGTTGATACAGCCCCATTTAGGCATAAATGTCCTGATTTCGTAGCCATTGCTCTGTATCTTTTCCGGGACGAGCTTTCCCATTGTTGACACTTTGTTCTCAGGAACGTACGGGACGGTTTCGGTATTGATAAAAAGAATTTTTTTCACTTCCATATAGAATGTTTGTAAGAAATATTTCCTTGCAAAGTTAATGAAAAATCTTTATAAATAGGTATTTACGCTTGATGTTTTATAATTAATTAAGGTTCGATGCACGTCAACAAAATCAAACGATATTATATATGAATAAAAATGATATATCGTAAGTGATGGAACAAAGTTGATTTATAGTAGACCCCTTGGAATTTATCAGGCCTTGTTCCTCTTTTCGGTCTGCGGCCGTTGGTTTTTCGCTATGGCGAGATTCAAGCTTGTCTTATGGCGTGAAGATTCTGGTACTGTTAATGTTTTGTTGTGGGAATATTGCATGTAGAATAGGGGCACACCATGTACGTGTCTACTTTTATGGTGAGATTCTCCGTAAAACCACTTGGCTGTTGATTAATGTTTTTGTTGTTTAGCCGTTTTGTTGTTTAATTTGTGGATAAATCGCCGCAGTGGTTGTATAATAATGGACATTCAGTGTGGTGATATTCTGCGCATGTTTCTTAGCTGTGCGTTTTACGGTTTTTGTTGGCTTGTTTGTTTGACTTGCCTGTAAAGCCCTTGGCGGATGCATGATGATACTTTCTGCATATTAGGTCAGCTTTTCATGACAGTGCAGGATACATTTAGCCCTGTCATGTCATCATTGTGATATTCAATCACATAATCATGATGCCATAACAGGACTAAATGCTGTTTATGCAGTTACAGCGCGACCGTGTGCTATGATGCACAGAGTCTTTGCTTTTTTATTATTCAAAAGCGACAAGAGGAGTATTCTCCATTACCGCCTCTCCTGCCTCTACAAAGATTTTTGAGACTTTTCCGTCACGCTCTGCGACAAGGTTGTTATTCATCTTCATAGCCTCCAGGATGACAAGAGGCTGGTTTTCCTTCACTTCATCACCTTCCTTGACGAGAACATCGATGATTGTTCCCGGCAGTGGAGCCTTCAAGGCATCCTGCAGGTTAGGGCCATCGCTGTCGGTCTTCTGCGCGACCTTCACTTCCGGAGCCTTTACTACAGGGCGTGGCTTAGGTTGTGGTTTCGGTTCAAGTTCTACGTTGTATGTCTCGCCATTGACAGTCACTTCCACATTGTCGTTGTCAATGGTGCCGACGGCTACTTCGTATTTTTTGCCATTAATTGTATATTTAAATTCCATAATGAATTTTTCTTGTTGATAGTAAGCTTGCCGGATTCCTCGTCATGTGCCGAGTATCCGAAAGCCTCATATAGCGCCATAGCGATGGCGGCGTTTACTTCATTGTCCATAGTTATACACTGATTCGTACCGTAAGGCATTATGTTGGCATACATCCGTGTTTCTTGCTTGGGCGTGTCTCACGCTTTGTAGCAAGCTGTGCAAGTCCTCGGCAGATGCGGAAACGTGTGTTGCGCGGCTCTATGACATCATCGATGTAGCCATACTTGGCAGCCTGATACGGATTCTGGAAGAGGTCGGAATACTCCTTCTCCTTCTCGGCGATGAATGCAGCGACATCACCGCTTTCTTCCTTTATCTGCTTGATGCCCTTTGCCTGAAGTACGGCAACGGCTCCTGAAGCACCCATTACGGCAATCTCTGCAGAAGGCCAAGCGAAATTAAGGTCCGTCTTCAACTGCTTGCAACCCATCACGATGTGTGAGCCGCCGTAAGATTTTCTCAGTGTGACGGTAATCTTCGGCACGGAAGCCTCACCGTAAGCATAAAGGAGCTTTGCACCGTGGAGAATGACGGCATTGTACTCCTGGCCTGTTCCTGGGAGGAATCCCGGGACATCGACAAGTGAGACGATAGGTATGTTGAATGCGTCGCAGAAACGTACGAAGCGTGCACCCTTGCGTGAAGCGTTGCAGTCGAGCACACCTGCATAGGCAGAAGGCTGGTTGGCAACGATGCCGACAGACTGGCCGTTGAAGCGTGCGAAACCGATTATGATGTTCTTTGCATACTTAGGCTGCACCTCGAAGAACTCGCCGTTGTCTGTGATTGCAGAGATGACCTTGTACATGTCGTATGCCTCGTTGGGGTTCTCCGGGATTATCTCGTTGAGGGTATCTTCCATACGGTCTACAGGGTCGGTGCACTCGACACGGGGGGGTTCCTCCAGGTTGGTTGAAGGCGGGGGGGGGAGGGGCTGCTTGATCGTGG
>JAIDEM010000215.1 GCA_029054825.1 Prevotella sp.
CTTCTGTGGGCATATATTATTGGCAAAGGTAGTGTTTTTTTCTGATGTCACCAAATATTTGCAGGATTTTAATTTCTTTGTTATTAAAAAAGGTATAAACGTTTTGTCAAGTCGTGGAAAATTGCTAAATTTGCATCCTAATATGCGCATGCCAAGAGGTGGCGTAGCATAGGAAAATTCAAAATGAAAGGAATAAAACTACAATAAAATGGCAAAGAAATTCGCTGAGCACAAGACCTTGAACCTCACAGATGTCAATAATGAGGTTCTTGCTTCGTGGAAAGAAAAAGATGTTTTCCACAAGAGTATCGACGAGAAAGAAGGATGTCCACAGTTTGTGTTTTTTGAGGGTCCACCGTCCGCTAACGGACATCCTGGTATCCATCATGTCATGGGGCGTACGATAAAGGATACATTCCTCCGCTATAAGACCATGAAGGGATACCAGGTGAAGCGTAAGGCTGGCTGGGATACTCATGGATTGCCAGTTGAACTCTCTGTGGAAAAAAGCCTTGGGATAACAAAAGAGGACATTGGAAAGAAAATCAGTGTTGACGAGTATAATGACGCTTGCCGCAAGAATGTGATGATGTACACTGATGAGTGGACGCAACTTACAGACAAGATGGGCTATTTCGTCGACCTTGAGCATCCTTACATCACATACGATATAAAGTATATAGAATCTCTCTGGTGGCTCTTGAAACAACTGTATGACAAGGACTTGCTGTATAAGGGATACACGATACAGCCATATTCACCTGCGGCTGGTACAGGACTGTCGTCTCATGAGCTTAACCAGCCAGGATGCTATCGTGATGTGAAGGATACTACGGTGACTGCACAGTTCAAGGTCGCTGACGAGAATCCACTCGGCATAGACACGGAGCTTCCGCTCTATATCCTTGCCTGGACGACTACGCCATGGACATTGCCCTCTAATACAGCGTTGTGTGTCGGCCCTAAGATAGACTATGTCGCAGTGAAGGGACATAATCCATATACGGGTGAGGAAGCCGTGTATATTCTTGCCGAGAACCGTTTGGGTGTATATTTCCAGCCTTCAAAGGACGAAGAAGGAAATGATATCCCTGTTGAAATCCTGTGGCGTGGTAAGGGCGCAGAACTTGTGGATATTCATTATCGCCAGCTGATGCCATGGGTGAAGCCTTGTGCAATTGAGGGTGACAAGGTCATCGTGAAGGAGGCCGAGGCGTTCCGTGTCATCTTGGGCGATTATGTGACAACAGAAGACGGTACAGGTATTGTGCATATAGCACCGACATTCGGTGCAGATGATGCTAAAGTGGCAAAAGATGCCGGAATACCTTCACTGTTTGTCATAGACAAGGCTGGAGATACCCGCCCTATGGTGGATTTCCAAGGTAAGTATTTCGTCAGGGAAGACATGAATGGTGATTTCGTCAGTGCTTGTGTGAATGAGAGCTATTGGAAACATTCCGGAGACTATGTCAAGAATGCCTATGACCCTAAATACAATGTTGGCGGCAAATATGATGAAAAGGCTGCACAGAAGGACATGGATCTTAATGTGGTTATCTGTCTTGAGATGAAGGAGGAAGGAAGTGCATTCAAGATAGAGAAGCATGTACATAACTATCCGCATTGCTGGCGCACAGACAAGCCTGTGCTTTATTATCC
>JAIDEM010000216.1 GCA_029054825.1 Prevotella sp.
ATGATACAGTATGTTCTATTCTACTTATCCGTGCTCTGTGGCACTACATACCAATCGCCAGTCTGCTTGGCAATGGCTTTACGTATCGGCTCTGTATATCCTGGACGCTTCACTGTAGCACCTATGCCGTCAGGAGTAAGTTCAAACTTGCCGTCCTTTTCCGGCTTCACAGCCATATCATTATACTTCACTATCAAGTATACGGCAAGTTCACGCCATTGTCTCAGCATATCCTGAGCCTCACGGACACTATAGTCATTGAGATACTTGGCACAAGCCTGCTCCCCTTTCTCCGAGAGGATTTTCTGCGCCTCAGCCTCAATGGCATCCTGCTGTGACAAATATCTGTTGTCAAGACGGTCACGCAATTCCTTGACATCTGGGAACATCATTGAGTAACGGGGATATACCATATTGCTCACCCAGTTGCATACCCAGTATGCATTATCCATGGAGAAATTAACGGCATCTGCACCTGGTGTGTTGTAACACTCCGGCTGTACCGTCATGGAGCAATAGCATGGAGTGAACGATACCATATTGGCATCATCATTGCCGAACCACAGCACGCCGCCTATCTGGCGCGGAAGCCAGGAGCGCATCTGTGATATGAATGTAAAACCTGACTGCTGTGTGGAAATTGGGCGTTCATTGAAATATGTCACGCCGTCAACCTTGAACGAGAGAGGTGTAGGACGATAAGGGGCGGCATAAAGCCCCTGACCTGGGTCGTCCTCGCGATCGAGACGCAACGGCGTACCCTCATAATGGTCTCTCATTGAGGCCTCAAGGTCTTCAACACCAAGCTTCTGCTTCGCCTTTATCCACAACGGCATAGGCTTGGCATCCTTGTCCTTGCCGAGAGCCCATGGCAGATACTCATCAAAGCCTCCTTCTGCCCAACGATTGAAGAACGACCAGACACGTGCATCGCAATATCTGCGGCCTCCGAAATCTGCTGGAGCATAGGCATCTGCCCATGAGAACTCGCTATCCTTACCAGAGAACCAGCCTTTTTCACGTGCGAATTTCACCACATCCTTAGAATACATCACATTGGCTTTATCCTTCATATTAAACTGTCGGATACGGCTCTGGTTGGCATGAGCGCAGATGGCGTCATCAGGAATGCGTTGTGCCACCCACACGACACCTTTAGAACCAGGTCCCTTGCCTTGCATTTCCATTATCCAAGCCTCATTGGGATCACATATCGTGAATGTCTCTCCCTCTGAATTGAAACCGTATTTCTCGACAAGAGAGGTCATCACCTTTATCGCCTCACGCGCTGTCTTGGAACGCTGCAGACCGATATAGATTAGCGAGCCATAGTCTATCAGGCCTGTGGAGTCACACATTTCCTCACGTCCGCCGTATGTCGTCTCGGCAATGGTCACCTGCCATTCGTTGATATTTCCCACAACATTATATGTCTCCGGCGCTTCCGGTATCTCACCCCAATATTTGTTCGTATCCCAGTCGTATATCTTCCTCATCTCTCCTGGCTTATGCTTGCCTGCCGGATAATGGCAAAGTCCTATGAACATGCCGTACGAGTCTGCAGAATAACTGCAAAGTACCGAACCGTCTTTGGAGGCTTTCTTGCCTACAATAAGATTTGTACAGGAAAATGAATACTGGGAAAACGCGATGGAGAATACCAGTAATAATATATGTCTTCTCATTATTATATAAAATAAAGGCACAGGAAAACACTATGATTTCCTGTGCCAAGATTATGTATTTAGAAATAGAATCCCAAACCTACACGTGCACCTACAGTAGAGTAATTGCCGTGGTCCTTGAACGACTGGTCATAATAGAGCGCAGGCTCTATCGTGACATGCTTGTTCAGGAAGAAAGCATAACCTATCTCCACCTCAGGAACGAAGTCATTATAGTGGTGGGCATGCTTATACTGTGCGTTTACACCAAGATACAATCCATTCTGGATGATGTAGTATCTTGCACCGACACCCAAAGAAAGGACAGTATTGTCCGAGGACTCCTTTGTCTGTGTAGAAAATCCTGCCTTGGCAAGAACCATCCAATTATCTACAATACAGTAGCCTGCCTGGGCAGAAACGCCGAACTTTAAGCCACTCGCACCATTGTAGCCCATACCGAGACCGTCCAATGAGGCATTGGTATAGAACTTACCTTCTTCAAACTGTGCACTTGCTGTGAGTGCCATTGTCAGTGCCACAAGCACCATACAGATTTTTTTCATAACATTAAGTTTATTGTGAATACTTATAAATTCCTTTACAAAGCGTATCTATCACGATCTTTTCATCTTTACCATTTCTTCTTCCAAAGCAGGAAAGCTACCGAAGCACAGATGCCAGAGAGTATGCCTACCATATATGACACTCCCTCATTGAGTCCTAAAGCCTGTCCCGATATGCACAGGAATGTAGTGCTGACGATAGTCATGAAGACCGCCGGGACAAGGCTTATCCAATAACATTTCCCTTTCTGCGCCAGATATACAGTAATGGCCCAAAGCGTGAATACGGACAGTGTCTGGTTTGCCCAGCCGAAATATTTCCATATAATGTTGAATCCGTCCTTGTTCTCCATCTGCCATACAAGAAGCATAATGGTAACGGCAAACATCGGAATACATATATATAGACGCTTCAAGACCGGCTTCTGGTCCATGTGCAGATACTCGGCAATAATCAGTCTTGCAGAGCGCAACGCAGTGTCACCACTTGTTATAGGAGCCGCAACGACACCTATAATGGCAAGGACGCCACCGACAACACCAAGCCAGCTGTTGCACATTATCATGACAACCTCTGCTGCATTGCCGAAGACCTGGGTGATGTTCGTCCCCTCCGCAAGCTGTCGCTCGACACCGGCGAGCTGTTCTGGAGCAGTAGAGGCAAGGACTTCTCGCCATCCGTCAGCATAGAAGAAATAACTTGCCACCGTTGCCCATATCAGTGCTATGACTCCCTCTGTAATCATGGCACCGTAGAATATCGGGCGGCACATCTTCTCCGACTTGACACATCTTGCCATGAGTGGTGTCTGTGTCGCATGGAAGCCGCTTACGGCACCACAGGCAATAGTAATAAAGAGGGCTGGGAACAACGGGTCTGGGTCTTTTATGCCAAGCTTCTCGACTCCCATGTTGCCCAAGCCGTCCCATACCTCTGGTATTGTCGGGAAATGGATAAACAACATTATCATCAATCCTACTGCCATAAATATGAGCGCGATGGCAAAGAGCGGATATATCTTGCCTATAATCTTGTCTACAGGCATCATCGTGGCAATGACATAGTATACGAATATCACTATAATCCACAGAAGAAGGTTACCCAAAGCACCGTCAAAAGCGTCTCCGCAAAGTCCTGCAAGCAATGATGCCGGACTAAGGACGAATACCGCGCCGACCATAATGAGCAGAATGACCGAGAATACCAGCATCAGGCTTTTTGCCCTTTCTCCAAGATAAAGTCCTATTATCTCAGGAAGGCTACATCCTCCGTTGCGCATAGAAATCATTCCTGACATATAATCGTGCATCGCACCGGCAAAGATACAGCCGAGAACTATCCACAGATATGCTGCCGGGCCGTACCATATACCCATTATCGCACCGAAGATAGGTCCTGTCCCGGCAATGTTCAGAAACTGTATCATGAAGATTTTCCAGCCCGGCAACACGACATAGTCCACTCCGTCGGCTTTCGTCACGACAGGTGTAGGACGGTCATCCGGTCCGAAAGTCCTTTCTACGAAACGTCCATAGACACAATAGCCTACGACAAGCAGCAGCAAACTGACAATGAATGTTATCATAAGTATTATTCCACACTCTTTCCATCAAAATACATAGCCATTGAAAGAAAGAGTGCCGCCCCATATGAGGAGCGGCTGACCTCTCTATTTCCTTCTGTCGGCGACAGCTCTGTCATCCACAAAGGGTGGCAGATTCCATATGACATATATACCTTATACCATATAATGAATGCCGTAGGCAACACCTGATGGATATCTATCTGTTAGTCAATCATGTCACATCCCATATAAGGAACAAGCGCAGCAGGAACCTTTATGCCGTTCTCTGTCTGGTTGTTCTCCAATATGGCGGCAACGATACGTGGCAGAGCGAGTGCCGAACCGTTAAGAGTATGGCAAAGTTCTGTCTTCTTTGTCTCCGCATTACGGTAGCGGCACTTCAGGCGATTTGCCTGATATGTGTCGAAATTAGACACAGAAGACACCTCCAGCCAACGGTGCTGAGCCTCTGAATACACCTCGAAGTCGTAGCATATTGCCGATGTGAAGGATGCATCACCTCCACAGAGACGGAGCACACGGTACGGGAGTTCCAGCTTTTTCAGCAGTCCCTCGACATGCTCAAGCATCTCCTTGTGGCTCTCCTTTGAGTGCTGCGGTGTATCAATGCGCACGATTTCTATCTTTGAGAACTCATGCAGACGGTTCAGACCGCGCACATCCTTGCCATAAGAACCAGCCTCACGGCGGAAGCACTGTGTATAAGCGCAGTTCTTTATAGGAAGGTCCTTCTCGTCAAGTATGACATCACGATATATATTTGTTACAGGAACCTCCGCTGTTGGGATAAGATAGAGGTCATCAAGATTGCAGTGATACATCTGTCCCTCCTTGTCAGGAAGCTGTCCTGTGCCATATCCTGAGTCCTGGTTTACAACCGTAGGAGGCATGATTTCCGTATATCCTGCCTTACCAGCCTCGGCAAGGAAGAAATTGATGAGGGCACGCTGCAGGCGCGCTCCCTTTCCTATATACACGGGGAAGCCTGCACCGGTAATTTTAACACCGAGGTCAAAATCTATGAGATTGTACTTCTTTGCCAGTTCCCAGTGAGGGAGCTTTGCCTCGCCGTTGCCAGGGTTGCAGTCCCAGTTGCCTACAGTATCACGTCCTACGACACACTCTTTGAGGTTAGACTTCACCACCCAGTTGTCCTCGGCACATGTTCCTTCCGGCACTTCGTCATAAGGCACATTAGGTATCGTGCAGAGATGTGCTGTCAATTCCTTTTGTGCCTCCGCCTTTTTCTGCTCAAGCTCAGAGGCCACAGCCTTCAGTTTAGCAACCTCAGCCTTAGCAGACTCTGCGGCTTCCTTCATGCCCTGCTTCATCAGTTTACCGATTTCTGCGGCATACTTCTTGCTTTCCGCCAGCGTGGCATCGAGCTGTGTCTGTGCATCACGACGCACCTTGTCGATGGCAATAGCCTTGTCGACAGCCTCCTTGGCTTCTTTGAAGTTCTTCTTCTCCAGACCGCTGACCACGCGGTCATATTCCTCTGTTATTTGTTTTAATGTAAGCATTGTTGGTTGTATTTATCATTCACACCTTATTATATATATGCCACACAGACTTGCAGTTGTTATTCCTTAAGGCATCCGCAAGCGTTGCCTGACAGATTACAGACCCTTACCGTGGCATTTCTTAAATTTCTTGCCAGAGCCACATGGACAAAGGTCATTAGGACGAGGCATCTTGTCCCTGATGACAGGAGTACGGTTGACCTGCTGCTGTTGCTGTGCTGCCTGTCTCATCTGCTGCTGTGCTGTATCTTATACACATCAGACGATTCAGAAGAAGCTACAATTGT
>JAIDEM010000217.1 GCA_029054825.1 Prevotella sp.
ACCTTGATGACCATTCCATCATCTTGTTGATGACCTCAACCGACTCGCCCGCATTATTGATGTCCAATAACAAATCCCGCATGCCGTCAATGATGACAGTCCCTACCCCTGGTCTTGGGCAAGGGCATAGTCTATGACCTCTATCCTGACGGACGGTGTGTATTCTCTCAGACATATGAAGTCAAGATTCTCGTTGTCAATGCTTGTTGGCAGACCTGCGAGCTTCAGGATGCGCTCCAGCACGGTATGGCAGTGGTATCTGCTCTGCTCGGTATCGACATACAGTATCCTGCGCTTCCCCTCAGGCAGACTGGCACGGTAGTTCAGCACCTTGCCGTTGGCGAGAGAAGCTGCCACCAATGCGGACACGTTGAATGTCTTCTTCGCCTTGGCTTTACCTGTTGATGCACTGAAGTTGCCCAACGTGGCGATGGTGGAGTTATCCACCCAGATAATCTGTGGAGGAGTCTTATATGTATCCGTCGCTTTTATGAGCGACTCGCTGAGTATGTGGGAAATGCGGTTCCTTTCCTCATTGTTCCTGCTGTCAGCCATTGCTCTTTTTCCGTCCATAGCGTTTCTGTCCAAAATATGGTCTCACTTCTTCTTTCTCGTCTGTCTCCACCTTCGTCACCGCACCGATAGTAGGGACGTTGTTCTGCAGAAGCCACTGGTCAAGCTCTTCTTTGTTGAAGTAGAGCATCTTGCCGCGCGGCTTGTAATGAGGTACCTCGCGGGCCGATGTCAACTTGTAGAGAAGGCTTTCTGATACACCCATGTACAGGCAGGCCTCGCAGAAAGTCAGCACTTTCTTTGTCGTGTAGATATTGTTTTCCAGCATCGCAAGCCGTTCAAGCAGCTCTTCTACCGGCTCCATCTTTTTCAAGACGTTCTCAACGGTGCACATACGCTCGTTGATTCTTTCCATAAATGTTGTTCTATTCTGCATGATGATATGCTTTTTATCGTTTGACATGGGAGGCGTCCCTCCGGCAGCACTGTGCTTTCTGGGTGCAAAGTTACGGAGAGAATATCCATCCCGAATAAAAAGCGGGGTGACAGCAGGGAAGTATCATCCCTGTTATCACCCTTTTTGTCTTCCCTTGCTGGGTTAATTGTCAGTTATATGCCCTTCTTGCATCTCTCTTATCGCTTTTCGTATGTTCGCCTGCGTGGCTGTCGGGGAGGCCTTTGCCCTGTTCAAGGCTGAGGACAGCGTGGAAGACTTTATCGGCTCATTTGATCTGGGTGAGATAAGAAATCCGCCTTTCTCCATGGTGGACTGCCAGTTGTGGTCTATCAGGTTATAGACAAGCAGCTCGTCAAAAAACACTACTACGTTGCGGATATTCCTTACCTTTATGGAAAATCCCGGCTTGCATTGAAGCAGTGCCGTTATGGCTATCCTTGCATCTTCCTTGTCGCTTATTGATAGAATGCAGTTCGTACATGCTATGTCCGCAAAGCAGGACATCTGCTCATCAGAGAACTTTCCGCCAAATGTGATGACGTTGGAATCCTCCGGTGAATCAATCGGCATGATTGTAAAATAACGGTGTATGAGATTGGAGCAATCCTTGTGCGTGAAAACTTTCTTGTTCAGGTACTCTTCAAGCAAGTCATGGTTTTGCATATACAGGCCTTTCACAATACCCATATTCGCTCTGTGAGCATTCCTGCAGCAGGCTTTGTCGCAGTCAATGAAATGATGGAGGCTACAGAATGTTTCTATGAAACGCTCAGGCTTCATATTGCTGTTTACGACTTTTTCTGCATAGAGCTTTCTTGCAGAGGACAACAAACCGAACAGTTCGTTGAATACATCTTCATCGCACTGCACATGTTTATGCGGGCAATACATCTCCCCAAAAAGAGAGATGACCTTTAGGGTCTTTCTTGTTCATTTTTACTTTTTATTTGAAATGTTTTATAAAAAAACTCCGGTCACTTACGCAACCAGAGTGAATAATATTTTCTTATGATTGTGATTGTAGAGTATATACATTGTTGCTTTCAGTCAAAAAGGCCATTAACAAGGTTTACAGCTTCATCCTTCTTGCGGTTGACAATCTTGGCATATACCTGCGTCATGCGAACGTCGGTGTGTCCGAGTAGCTTGCTTGTCGTGTACAGGTCTGCACCGAGTGTCAGCATCATGGTAGCAAAAGTATGCCGGGCCGTATGAAACGTGAAATGCTTGTCGATGCCGGCGGCCTTTGCCCACGGCTTAATCAGTACATTTACAGCGGCTGTGGACGGAAGGTCAAACACATTATCCTGCGGTCTCTTGTCGCCACGCTCTGGCATCCACCTTAAAGCCTCCGGAGATAGTGGAAGGTAGATTGGTGCCTTTGTCTTCTGCATCACTACTTCAAGTCTGGTCTGCTCTCCGTCCTGGTAAACATTTTCCCATTTTAAAGCGGTAATATCACTGATACGCAAACCACAAAAGCAAGAAAACAGATAGGCTGCTTTGACCGTCTCGTTCTGCATCGGGGTGGCAATCAGTTTCCTCACTTCGTCAACCGTCATGTACTCACGTTTGCTCTCCGGTTTCTTGATTTTGTCCGCACTGCTTATTCTGTTAAAAGGGTTCACTTTCATCAAATCCTCACGTATTGCCGCATTCAAAGCACCGTTCAGGGCACGGTAATAGTTGTGAGCAGTGTTCTCTGCGAGACGTTCCACATACCTTGGGCGGTAATCGGTCCTGAGATAATCAATATATCCTTGGCAGAATGCCTTGTCAACTTGATCAAGCGTAACCTTGTCACCTGCCCATTCTTTGATAATCCTCATGGCAACAGAAATCTGACGCCAGTCTTTTTTACCGCGTTTCTTTTGATTGTCCATATATGTACTCATCCAATCAAGCAGAAGAACTTTAACCTCTTCTTTGGCTTGCTTGATGCCTGCCTCGCCATTGGTCAGTTCAATGATTCTGTCGGCTTTGATCTTATTGGCTGCAATCAATGTAGCCTGGTTTTGCCTACGAGAGTTTTCGTCCATTTCGGGAACGATATACATCTTCAGATATTCATAGGAACGCTTGCCGTCTCTATAGATATCCAAGTACAAACTTTTATTTCCGTTGCTCAGGTCTTTCATCCTAAGCCGGATTGGCTCTTTCGCCTTTGTGGTTTTCTTGTTCCTTGCCATGGCTATTCTATTTTATGTCCTAAACTTGGTGTAAAGGTACGAAAAATAAGCGGAATCAAGAAACAAATAAGAAACAAAAATAATAAAAACAACAGAAATCATATGATAAATCAAGAAACAAATATAAATACACGTATTTTACAAAAGCCTTGTATATCAGTAGTTTTATTTGCAGTTATTTGAAACTTGCTTTCATTTAACGTCATTACTTTATGAATTTCGCAACTTCAAAAAAAAGCTCACACGATAAGGCAACAGTAGATGTTCATGGGTATGTTGTTTGTACAGCCCTCACTGTATTCTTGCTGTTTTGCAGGGATACATAATGGGCGTATATATACATATCAGCGTGGGCCTCTGCGTTGCTTATCCTTGAGCGAAGGCAATGCGAAGGCCAAGAATGTGGGATAAGTGACGGGTACAGATGCAGCGCTTTTGTTGTATCTTAGCCCTAAACATTCTAAAACGAAACCTGTCCGGCTCGGGAACTGCGGACATATTATAATTATAATATGAAAACAGTGAAATTTCTTTTGGTTTTGATGCTTGCAGGAACATTTTCCACAGCATCGGCACAAATCACCAAAGAACAGAAGAAGGAAAGACAGGAGATTTACAAGTCTTCTAAATCACAGCTGAACGAAAAGGCAACCAAAGCAGCACGCAAGGAAGCAAAGAAACTTGCCAAGGAAGGTTGGCAGGCAGCTCCAGGAGCATTGCCGTTGGCAAAACAGCTCGATAAGTCGTATCTCATGCAGATGGAGTATGACGAAGACATGTATCCCAAGTATCTTATGGGCGAGGCAATGAGCATCGGAGAGAATTATGACGCGGCAAAGATGCAGGCTCTCGAACTTGCGAAGCAGAACCTTGCAGGGCAGATACAGACTGAGGTAACAGCTCTCATTGAGAACACCGTGGCAAACAAACAGCTTGCGGCAGAAGAGGCGGCATCGGTAACGCAGAGCATCTTGGCAGGAAAAAACCTTATATCACAGAGCATCGGACGTACTATCACCGTCATAGAACTATACCGCACAAAGCAGAACAAGAACAAGGAAGTGCTTGTACGCATAGCATATAATGGCGATATGGCAAAGGCTGCCGCAAAGAAAGCCATACGCGAGGACTTAGAGAAAAAGGGCGACGACCTGCATAAGAAGCTCGATGAGTTGCTTGGCTGGTAATGCTTTTCCTTTTGATGATTTAGCGATACACGTGCAAGCAGTATGAAACATATACTTTTGCTTTTATCCGTTTTGTTCGCCCTCCCCGTCTTCTCACAAAAGATGAAGACGGTGGAAGGTGAATACACTTATCATGCGCCCGAGAATGTCACGCTGGAAGAAGCCAAACGCATAGCTCTCGACCGTGCGAAGATACAGGCTCTTGCCGATGTTTTCGGTACAATAGTGTCGCAGACTAACGCCACGCATGTGCAGAACCGCAACGGTAGCTCCGACATAGATTTCCTTTCTATCGGCGGCAGTGAAGTGAAAGGCGAATGGATAGAGACCGTCGGTGAACCGCAATATGACATTTCATACGAACAGGGTATGCTTGTGGTGAAAGTCTCAGTGAAAGGTAAGGCCCGTGAGATAGTCTCGGCGCAGATAGACATAAAGGCAAAAGTGCTGCGCAACGGCACAGAAGATAAATTTGAGAGTGATGGGTTCCGCGATGGTGATGACCTATATCTTTCTTTTGTCTCCCCCGTCAGCGGCTATCTTGCCGTCTACCTTGTCGATGCCGAACAAAAAGCCTATTGTCTCCTGCCCTACCGCAGTCAGACAGATGGTATCTATAAGGTGGAAGCAAACCGCCGCTATGTGTTCTTCAATATCAAGGAAGCTCCGCCGCAGGAGCGCCAATACGTTGATGAATATGTGATGACCTGCTCCCGTTCGTCAGAATATAATCAGATATATGTGATATTTTCTCCGCAACCATTTGCCAAGGCGGTAGACAGTTCTTCATCAGAGACATTGCCAAGGGAACTGGGTCTTGAAGATTTTCAGAAGTGGTTGGTAAATATTAGAAGAAAAGACTATCGAACTATATTGATAAATAAACAAATAATTATAAATATGAAATAATGGCAAAAAAATCATTAATAACCTATCAAAAGACGACATTATAGCACTTTACAAATATGTATGTCGTTATGAGATTTGTATCAAATCAAATAAAGAACAGTTTAATATCAATAATCAAGAACTTGAAAAACTTATAAAAGCGCATGACATTTATCTTGACACCTGTGCAAAGAAAAAACTTGCAAGAGCACATAAGCATAAAAATTATATATTGTTTGAACAATATTGTAAAAGCAAAGCATCAGGAAAAGATAAGGCTCATCATTTGATGCGGCATGTAAGAAACAGTATTGCTCATGGACATATTAAAAAAGACAATGCTTATGAGAGCTTTATATTATATGACAATAATGGGAAAAATGATACAATGTGGGGAAAAATAGGGGTGAAATCCTTTTTCGAGCTAATAGAAAAATTAGAAAATAGCAAAAAATAACAATAAAATCAGATAGCCAAACATATGAAAAGAATGTTATTTATGTCCATTATACTTGTTATTGGACAAATGAACTTTGCACAAACGAATGTTTCAGCAATGGATTATTATGCCGAAGGGCATATGCAACTCCAAAATGGAAATCTAAATGCAGCATTTAAAAACTTCAAAATTGCCGCAGATATGGGACTTAAAGAAGCAATGTATGATTTAGCTTGTTGTTATGAAAGTGGAGAAGGTACATCAGTTGACTTCAATCAGGCACAAAAGTATTACTACAAAGCAGCTACAGGAAATGAACCACATTCTCCAGCTTTTACAGCTTTAGGACGTCTTTATTTGTTGGGAAAAGGTGTTGAACAGAATACGAAAGAAGCCATTACATGGTGGAAAAGAGGAGCTGAAACTTTTCCAAATGATAGGAATTTAATGGGAGGAGCAGAATGTATGTATAATTTGGGACTCACTTATAATAATGGCATTTATGTCCCACAAGATTTTACCCAAGCAATTCACTGGTATCGTAAAGCTGCAAACCTTGGGCTTCCTGTTGCAGCCCAAGCTTTAGGAAAAAGATATTTATTAGGACAAGGAGTGGAAAAAAATGAAACCAAGGCTATGAAGTGGTTCCGAATTGCAGCTGAAGCTGATACAGAAGAATGCGCCGTCTCACAATTCATATTAGGCATGTTCTATTTAGAAGGGACAGAGAACACCCCCATTGATAAGAAACAAGCTTTAATCTGGTTCAAAAAAGCAGCAAATCATGGATATACAGATGCTTATATTATGATTATAAAACTGGAAGAAAAATGAAGAAGTTTTTGTTATTATATTTATTGATTTGTTACTGTATGCAACTTCCTGCTGAAGACTATGCCGTAAAAGCTCTTACTCATGCTGCTGAGAAAGGCGACATTAAAGCTCAGATGTTCCTAGGAAGAATGTACGAAGAAGGACTCCATTCCGTTTCGAAAAGTCCGCAGCAAGCATACAAGTGGTACCTTGCAGCAGCAAAGCAAGGGGAAGCTGAGGCTCAATTTCATGTAGCATATCTACTCGCAAAGATGAGCAGCAACGATGCTGAAGGGGTAGAATGGTTGACAAGATCTGCCGACAATGGATATGCCCCTGCACAAGTGCTAATTGGCAAACTACTTAAGGCTAAAGGAGTTGAAAAACGCGAGAGGCAAATATTTCACTATTTTAATGCAGCTGCTGACCAAGCTTTTCCTCTAGGATACTATCATGTTGCCGAATGTTATTATTTAGGCATTGGTGTTCCTCAGAATCTGAACAAAGCACTGGAGTTTTATAAAAAAGCAGCCACAGATATTAGCGATGCCGTGCTGATGATAGCTCGTTGTTATGATTTAATGGAAGATTACGACAATGCTGTTATTTGGTATAAAAAAGCTATTGAAGCAGATATCCCACAGGCATATAATGATATAGCTTTTCTGTATGCAGAAGGCAAAGGGGTAAAACAAAATATTCGCAAAGCTCATGAGATGATTGACATAGCGATACAAAGAAATCCCAATAACCCAAACTTCTATGATAGCAAGGGTGAGATATATTTATTAGAAGGAAATGTGGAAATGGCACGAGAAATGTGGAATAAAGTTCTGCAACTTGATCCTAAGGCAAATGAAAGGATAGACCATTTAGCTTTAGCTATGAATAATAGTGTAGATAACAATATTCCTCAAACATCATTACAAGCGGACAAAACATTTGCTTTGATATGCGCCAATGAAGACTATAAACGTGTTGCATCTGTTCCATACGCAAAGAATGACGGGAAAATCGTTACTGAATATTGTAGGAAAACAATAGGTATTCCAGAAAAAAACATATATTATGTGGAGAATGCTACTCTTGGTGATATGAAATATAATATTAATTTATTGAAAAAGATAGCAGACGCTTATAATGGTGAGGCGAAAATCATTTTTTATTATGCAGGACACGGTATCCCCGATGAATCTCAAAAGGATAGCTATTTGCTTCCTGTTGACGGTTATGGTAATGACGCAACATCTGGTTACTCGTTGAAGTCCTTATATTCAGAACTTGCTAATATACCCTCAAAGTCCGTTCTTATTTTTATGGATGCTTGCTTTAGTGGTGCGCAACGCGATGGAAATATGCTTGAATTGGCTCGCGGCGTAGCAATAAAACCTAAGAAAGAAACACCAACAGGGAACTTGGTTGTTTTCTCTGCTGTAAATGACGATGAAACCGCATTTCCATACAAGGAACAAAGCCATGGACTTTTCACCTATTTCCTATTGAAGAAATTGCAGAAGAGTAAAGGGGATGTTACATTAGGTGAACTCGCAGATTATCTTGTTGAAAATGTTAGAAGAGAGTCTATCACTATCAATAAAAAGAATCAAACTCCAACTGTAACACCATCGCAAACTGTAGCAAATAGTTGGCGAAATATGACATTGAAATAAAAGAACTATTGAATTATGAAAAGGCTTATTTTTATCCTCTTATTTATGGTTTCATTAAACGCAGATGCACAGAATGATGAGTTCAGCAAGAGCTACGACGCTTTCAAGCAACAGGCACGGAAAGAATACAATGACTTTCGCGACGAGGCAAACAGACAGTATGCGGAGTTTATGCGGCAGGCGTGGCAACAGCATAAGACGCTGCCTGCCATACCCAAGCCTAAGGACGAAGAGGTGAAGCCTGTAGTGATGCCAGAAGAAGATAGGGATAAGCCGATAGACAACAAGCCGGTTGTAATTGAGGATGTCATTACGCCGCCTGCACCAAAACCGCAACCAGTGCCTGTAGCACCGATAAGGGAGCAGCCGCAACCAGAGGAGAAGCATGTGACATTCCTCTTCTATGGCACGGAGTGCAGAGTGCGGTTTAATGACAACGAGAGATTCAAAGTATTGGACTGCAGTAATGATGCTTTGGCAAAAGCATGGGAGACATTGTCCGGCGAGGATTACAACAATACGATACGCGACTGTCTGGAAATGAGAATACGGATGAATCTTTGCGACTGGGCTTATCTGAACATGCTTGATGCCATGGCAAAGGCGTGTCTTGGCAATGGCAATGAGGCAACGATGCTGATGGCGTATATCTACTGTCAGTCGGGATATAAGATGAGACTTGGAACTGTGGGAAACAGACTCTATCTGCTGTATGGCAGCGACCACTATATATACGATGCCGCTTATTTCTACATTGAGGGAGAAAAGTTTTATCCTTTCAAGTGTGATGAAAAGCAGATGAACATCTGCGGAGCGTCATTCCCAAAAGAACAGGCATTGTCGCTGATGATACCCGAAAGGCTGTCGCTGGCTTATGACAAGACGAACAATAGGACACTGCAGTCTGCACGTTATCCGGATGTGAAGGCAGAGGTGTCTGTAAACAAGAATCTTATAGATTTCTACAATTCTTATCCAACATCTACAATAGGCAACGACTTCATGACACGGTGGGCTATGTATGCCAACTGCCCGATGGAGAAGGAAGTGGCAGACAGTCTGTACCCTGCCTTAAAAGCAAAAATCACTGGAACGGACAAGAAAGATGCTGCGGAACGTCTGCTGAATTTCGTGCAGACAGCGTTCGTGTATGAATATGATGACAAGGTTTGGGGACACGACCGTGCTTTCTTTGCTGAAGAGACGCTGTATTATCCTTACTGCGACTGTGAGGACCGTTCGATATTATTCTCACGGTTAGTGCGCGATTTGCTTGGACTGGATGTTGTTTTGGTATATTATCCGGGGCACCTCGCTACAGCAGTATACTTTGGTGAAGAGATGAACGGAGATTATATAATGATTGACGGCAGAAAGTTTGTAGTCTGTGACCCTACATATATTGGTGCGCCGATAGGATTGACAATGCCGGAAATGGATAACAAGACTGCTAAAGTCATATTGCTAAGCAGATAAGGCACGCAGACATTACCACACAAAAGCGACAGGAAACATTCTCATTGCTGTCAGACAGGCATAAAAGAAGCCGTCTATCACTTGCAAGCCCAAGAGATGACGGCTTTATCTATAACAATAAAAAATCTGCGTGAACTGTAGAATCTGCGTGAAATATTTACAGCATGCATATTCTACAGATCAGGCAGATTTATTCTTCGTTTACACCATATTTTCACGAACGGCATAGGAAACAATATCCTTATGCTCTCGCTAATCAGCTTGTTTTCTTACTTTATCCACACCAATGTGTTGACAGGCACATCGGCAGACTTCAGAGGAGACAGCGTGCCGTCTTTCTGATTTACTACAAAAGCCTGTCCCTTTGCCTTGCCTCCATTGAGGGAAGCGAGCGGCAAAGCTCCTTCTGTGGCGTTGTAGACAAGACTTCCCGCCTTGCCTTCCATACGGAATATGCCGTCGTAAGGGAATGAAGAATACATCGGCTTCATCTCCGGCAAAGCCTTTGCAAGAGCAGCATCCTTCACTGTCAATACCGGACATGAGCCGCCGGCAAGGACTATCGCCCACGGATTGCGGTCGTAAGCCTTTGCATAGTACAGCACAGGCTTGGAAGGGAATGCCTGACGCATCTCGCTGACGGTACGGTAGACATCCTGGAATGTCGGTTGTCCTGTCCTTGTAAGACGAAGATGCTGGCGTGGGGCAAGATTCTGTCCTCCCTTAGGGGCGTACAGCTTAGGATTGTCGGCATTGGCAGCATCGCCCGACTTAGGAGCTGCGAGAGAGGAATCATAGAACCACTGCTCTATCTCCACGACATCAACGATGTCCGCATACTTTTCCTTCGCCATGACAGCGTCGGTGACATTCTTGTTGGCATTGAGGATAACGCGTGCATCCTTGCCTGTCTTTGCCTGCCACTCACCTACACAGTCAAGCCAGAACTCCGTGAAATGCTGAGGACCTGTAAACTCCTCTGAGATGGAATGGTACACATTAGGATTGTCGGCAAACTCGTCAAGGAGCTGCCATATATACTGCTTGTACAGACGTGCACGCTCAGCGTCGGTGACATCATAGAACAGATCGGCTGTGAATATGCGCTTGTCGCCTGTGAAAGGTACCGGCTCAAGGAAGTTTGTGCCACGGGAGCCCTCTCCTGTCATCACGCCCTCGCTCTGTATATTGTTTGCCGAGCGCCATGGGCAATCTACCCAGTGTGCACCAGCCTCTATGATATTGTGCTGGAAGAAGTGCTGGTTTATGATAAGCATGTCAGAAGCCGCCTCTGCCAACTGTCCGATACGTGAGACGTACCATTTGTTCAGCTTTGTAAGGTCATACTTCGAGAGACCGTCCCAGGCAACGCCCTTGCCGGAGCGCGCTATGGACTGCTCGAAGAATGGTGCCCATACATCGCCGTTCTGACGCTTGATACGCTCATGATCGTCGCGACGGCGGTCGTACCACAGACCATAATTCTGATTCCATACGGCAACGCCCTGCTTCCTGATATTTACAAGGACAGAGTCTATACGGTCTGTACCGCCACGCTGTTCCATGCCCGGCACGAAACGTGTCACGGCATAGTCAGCCTTAGCCATATAAGGATAGCGTGTGCGGCCGTTCCACCATGGAGTACGATGGAACTTTCCTGTCATAAATACCGGCTGGGAATCCTTTCCGGAAGAGGATGCAAGGACAAATGTGCCGTCGGCTGTTATGGCAGGATACTTTCCGTCCTCTGCCTTCACTGCCTTCGCGTCCTTGACAGCATCAACGGCTTTCGCACCCTTTGTCTCAACAGAAGCAGACAGTCTTGCAGAGTCTATCCACTGATCCAGCGTTATGCGTGGGAGGAGAGCCTCGCGTGCCATCTCGGCGGCACGTGCCACACTCGGCGATGTTGCGCCGTCATGTCCGCGCTCAAGGATTCTGAAACGGACACCGACATCCGTGCCGAGACGTTCCGAAAGCTGTGTCGTATAAAGTGAATAAGGATTTACATGGTCGTTCGTAGACTTCCATACGCCATCGCCCTGACAGTATGCCCAGCATCCGACAGCATAACACTTGGCATCCTCGGCTGGAGAATAGCAGTCGATATATGAGGCAGAGCACTGGTACAGCGTACTGTTGGCAGTGTTCCAGCCGGCGCCCCACTTGTCCAGTCCGAGATTCTTGAAAGATATGCCGCCACCTTCTATATTGACATTGTCAAAGAGAAGTCCTGTAGCCCATGACGAGGAGCCGCCGCTGAAGCCATGGCTGCCGACAGCGTCGCACTGCACGAAGGCGTTAGGACCCGGCGCACAATAGCCTGCGGAGAAATCATTGATGCCTTCCTCCGAATAGCAACGCAGGAAGAGGCACTTACCGCCCATGGTCAGGAAAGTACGACGACGCAAGCCGCCTATCTCTGAAACCGGCTGTCTTGATATGCAGTCCTCGACTGTCACCTGCTGTGCACCGCGATGAACGATGACGGCAGAGCCTGCCAAACCCTGGAAATTACACATGCGCACCCAGCAGTTCTCGGCATTGTCTATATACACACCGTCCCACACATGATCTTCATCCATCGGCTGCGAGACGACCGTGAAGCGTGAAGGGTCCATCGCATCCTGTCGCACAGCGTCACTGGCTATGGTAAGGTTCTCCACACCGCAACCGGCGATACGTCCTTTCCACTCATAGAGCACGGCAAAAGCATCTCCCCATTTCTTGTCAAGAGAGGTTGTAAGAGGTGCATCGAGGGTAAGCGCATTGCCATTGACTGCAGTGCACGAGCGTGCCCAGCGGACATCCATCTCGCCGGCTTTCCATCCCCAATAGCCAAGATTGCCGCCAAAGACATCACACCCTATAGCCTCTATCCACTCCTTTGTAGAAGGCCTTACTATAAGGATATCCTGTGCCTTGACTGTCTTTCCTGCCTCGGATACATGGATAGTCTTCTCGCCGACAGCGACATAATTGTCAGTGATACGCAGTGTATCTATGGCACGGAAGTCATCCTTTCCCTCTATATACACCACAGCACCGCGGTCGACACCTGTCTTGCGGAGAACAGTCTCCGTCTTCGACACGCCACGGATGACAACGCCCGAGGCAGAGATGTGCAAGGGCTTGCTCAGCTCATAGATGCCTTTATCAAGCAGTACGGCACCACGGAATCCCGTAATCTTGTCGGCCTTCAGGGAAGAGACATAGTCTATGGCCTTCTGCAGACGTGCCGACTGGTCTCCATCCTTATGGCTGACGAACACCTTGACCGCAACATCCGGCAAAGCCTCTGCCGACATTCTATAGCCACAATAGCTATAATCAGGCAGGCCTTCCGTATGTTGCTGCCCCTGTGCACTGCCGTAAAGGCAGGTCAGCAGAGAGCATATCGCTATGAGAATCCTTTTCATTTCTTCTCGTTCTTCTTCCTCTCCTCAAGGCGTTTGAACCACGCCTCGCGCTCCTTGTTGAGGTCATAGCCGCGCTTGGAGAGATAATTGTTGACACGTCCCTTGTACTTGTTGAAGATTTCATGCTTCATCTTGCTGCTGTCAGCGTCAAGGGCAAGCTCACGGGCTTCAACCATCCACGCATATATCTGTGCTTTCTCCTCCTCCTTGAGCGTAGGTATCTCGTCAAGATAAGCATCGTAGGTCACCTTCACCTTATTATAAGTGATGGCGTCCTTCACGGCTGTCACCTGCTCAGGAGTGAGATATATGGACAGCTGTGCCGGCATGGCGAAATGCGAGCGGTACAGTTTGGAGTCGCGCTGTGTCTTGTCTTCAGAGGAGTAGATGTCGTTAAGCTCAAAGTAGCGGTTTGCCACGATATTGCGCACCGCCTCGAACTTCTCGCCTGTAAGGTTCAGCGACTTGATATTCTTCTCTGAACGCTCCAAGATAGTCTTGACATACGCTTCGTCACGTCCCTCTGAGTTCAAAACGACACTTTGTGCCACTGCCGAAGCAGCGACACAAAGCGCCATTACAATAAATGATATTCTTTTCATAAAGCTATATGGTTGTTTCCAAATGATTCAGAAATGATTCTCCTTTCCGCCAATCAGTCAAGCGAGCCCTTCGCTGCAAGAGTGTCATAATTGTTGGAGAGGTCACGCCAGTCGACCTTTGAGCGCGGGTCTATGCCGTTGATATACTTCTCGATGTTGGTATATCCGTCACCGTTGATATCACCGTTGGCGTCGCTCGGGTCATTAGGATTGAGCCCGTACTTTATCTCCCATGCGTCAGGCATGCCATCGCCGTCAGAGTCGACACGTGGAGTGCCCTGATATTCTGGATAGCCACCCATCTGGCAAGGGTCTGTGATGATGCCGAGCTTGTATGAGTCCTGTGGCAGGCGACGATACTTGAAGGAACCGTCAGGAGCCATTGACTTCTCTGCGAGACCGCTTGTATCGCCGTAAGGATTGTTCTTCGGGAGTTTCTTCACATAGTATGCCTTGCCTGTGCGCACCTCTTCGATGATACGCTGGTCTACAATGTCACGTGTAGGGATAGTGGCACCGGCATTGTCAAGCACGAAATCATACGCGCTCTGAGCCGACATTATAGGAATGTGAGGCATCATGAACGGCTCGTCAGAACGCATCTTATCGGTAAATCCGTCAGTGTTTGCCTGCGATTCTATCTGCACACCGCCATCCCAGTTGTCGGCTGTAACACGCTCGTTGCCCTCCATGATATTGCCTGCGCAATAAACACGGCCGTACTGCTTCTCCTTGTTCTTTGAAAGACCAGCCTCTGGCTTGATGATTCTGTGACCCACAGGTGAATCTTTCGGAGTAAGCGGACCTGGCTTGTAGTAGTTGTTTATAAAATTGAACATTGCCTGATAGTCACCGCCGTCAGCCGAACGGTGAACCCAGTTGTAGACCACATTGTTCACGAAATTGAAGATGCCGTTCCAGCCTACCGAAGGATTGCGTCCGGAGTTGTCAGCCCAAAGGTTGCGCATGAACGCACAGTTCTCGCCGCCAAGTGTAGAGCCGAAAGCGTGGTTGTAGGTGTCAAGAGCCTTGGCAGAGATGGAGTTCTGTACTGTCACATTGACCGTACCGCGCTTTTCAGCCTTATAGTCTGGGCCTGGCTGCCACATGTGGCGGTAGAAAGAGATATTCTCATCGAGTCCCCACTCTGCGGAAATATGGTCGAGCATGATATTTCCTACAGGATTGCCGCCGAAAGAGTCCTCGCGGTGATGTGCGTAGGTCTCGCCACGGCGGAAACGCATGTGACGGATGACAACGTCATGAGTATCCACACCGAAGGTCTGGCCTGCCACACAGACGCCGTCGCCTGGAGCTGTCTGGCCGGCAATGGTGATATACGGTGCCTGGATGATAATAGGGCTCTCCAGGCGGATTATGCCTGATACATTAAACACCACGATACGTGCACCGCCGGCTTCGCAGGCCTCACGCAATGTACCGGGACCGGAGTCAGCAAGAGAGGTGACGACATAAACCTTGCCGCCACGGCCACCGAAGCTGTACATGCCGCCGCCCTCGGCACCGGGGAATGCTGGAATCTTTGCCTGTGGCAGATCGCCGATACGGCTTGCCCATGGCACATAAGGACGTCCTTCGGCATGTTCCTTCATTACAATCGGCTTTGCCTTTTCCCATACTTCAGCTTCGTGCTTTGCCCAGGCCTTCTGCATAGAGTCTATCTTTGCAGCTGCTGCCTTGTTGAGTTGAGGATACTGTGCTGCACTTGGGACAGCAGACAGCGTAAATGGTAAAATGATTAATGCTTTCTTGAATAGGTTCATATTACATCGGTTATTTGATTAATAGTTTCTTTGCGGGTTTATACAGTTATGTACGGTTGGGCAGTTATGCGGTATTAACTAAATCACGAAACGACCAAACAGCTAAACCATGGATTGGTGGACGCTTAAATGACAAAGCATAGTCATCGGCGTTTCACACCGTTTCGGACGCACCACGGTACGTCCCTACTGCTTACGCAATATTCCCACATGGGCATGTTTGCTTGAGGTTATAGTTTTCGTTGTTGAGCTATAGAGACTGTATCGGTTATATCGCCTCTACCTCTCAAAACACCGCCACCTGCCTCTCAGAGTCCCTCCACAGAGAATGTGCCGACATCCTGAAGCGTCACTCTCGTGCACTCTGGAGAGGAGACATTCTTGAAAGTGACGTTCTCTACAGGAGACTCCGGCAGTCCGATGGCCTTGATGAAGTCCTTGCATTGCTCTACTGTGAGACCGTCAAAGTGTATGTTGCGGAAATAAGGCGTCAGCTTCGGGTCGTTGTCCTTATTGAAACGCTCCGCGAGCTTGCCGACGTATGTCGCCGAACCGAGCATGTCCCAGTATACGGCGCGTGTACGTGGATTCACCATACGGATATTCTCAAACCACAGGTTCTCGCCTCCTCCTCCGCGCGGACGGCGTGTCTTGAAGTATATGCCGTATTTCGGGCTCTCTATCGTGACGTCATGCATGTACACGTTTCTTATCCCTGCCGCCGTCTCCGAACCGACAGTAAGACCTCCTGCCCCGCGCTTTGCCGTGCAGTGGCGTATGACGACATTCTCCGTAGGGCGCGCTTTCATGAGACCGTCCATGCCACGGCCCGCCTTCAGTGTGAAGCAGTCGTCGCCGCAGTCGAGAGTGGTGTACTCTATGAGCGCGTTCCTCGAGGAGTCAATGTCTATACCATCGGTACGTGCTATGCCGGCACTGCTCACCGTGACACCGCGGATGATTATGTTTTCGCAGTATACCGGCACGATATTCCAGAAGATGCTACCTTCAAGGGTCACTCCTTCAAGCAGGACATTGCGTGAATTCATCGGACCGAAGAAGACCGGAAGGCAGAGCGTGCCGAGGTGGCGCTCGCCGGCTGTCGTCTTCATGGTCTTAGGACTCCGCGGCTCAAAGCCGTAACGCTCCGTAGGAATCGTGCCGTCGAAGATTCTCTGCTCAAAAGGCATTGTCTGCACGAACTCCGGTATTCCTGCCATAGTAAGCTTCAGCAGTTCGCAGTCACGCGGAGGGGCGATGAGCTTTCCCTTGCCGACAACGGCGATATTCTCCGCTCCGTCGGCATAAATCATTGCTCCTGGGCCATAGATGTCCACGCCTTCGTTACGGCAGGCAACGACAGGAAGATAGTCTTTCAGGTCACCGGAGAAGCACAGTTCCGCGCCCTCGCTGACCTGCAGGCAGACATTGCTTTTGAGAATAATCCTGCCGGTGTGCCATTTCCCTTTAGGCACGATGACTGTACCTCCGCCTTTACTTGACAACTTGTCTATGGCTGGCTGTATGTCGGAGGACTTCCTGATGACCGTCTTGCGCGCCGAGAATACCGGACGCTGCAGCTGAGGCATGTCAAAAGGTGCATTGATAGGTTCTATCTCTGCCGGATACTGGGCAGATGCAGAAAATGTAATGAGCATGAGGAGACTGGCAACCATGCCACGTAAGCCATGATTCGCATACGGCAAGCCAGAGCTTGGATGTGAAAGCCCGAATGAAAAAAGATGCATTGTTATTAGTTTGATATTATGCTTGCAAAGTTACTAACTATTTTTGATATAGGCAAATATTTTCATGTAAAAAGTGGGTGGTGGTGATTTGGTCGTTTAGTGGTTTAGTCGTTTAGTGATTCAGTGGTTTGACAAACACCGACAACCGCATAATCTAATCTATGAGAATAAAACACCTACCCCCCACACACCATAACCGTAAAACCGCACGTAGCATCTCACCACAAATGTAGGGACGTACCGTGGTGCATCCGTCACGGCGTGAAACGCCGATTAGTCGTTTAGTGGTTTGGTTATTTGGTGGAAAGATACTCAGTAATCATGCTCCAGCAGCAGATACGGCGTTTCACACCGCTTTCGGACGCACCACGGTACATCCCTACATTTGTGGTGAGATTCTACGCATAACCGTTGTTTGGTCGTTTAGTGGTTTAGCTAATACCGCATAACCACTCAACCGTACATAACCGTATAACCCGCAAAGAAACTATCAATCAAATATGCCCCTGTGAGAATATTGCGTGAGCAGTAGGGACGTACCGTGGTGCGTCCGAAACGGTGTGAAACGCCGATGACTATGCTTTGTCATTTAAGCGTCCACCAATTTGTCTCATCACAACCAGTCATGTGCGTTTCACGCACGTCGGACGCACCACGGTACGTCCCTATATTTGTGTTGAGATTCTACGCATAACCGTTGTTTAGTCGTTTCGTGGTTTAGCTAATACCGCATAGCCGTATAACTGCATAATCCCCCCCAAAAAAACATCCGTCACCTTTCGCATGCTAAAAGGTGACGGATGGCATCATAAAAGGTAACGGTTTACACGGCAAAAGGTCACCTTTCGCAAGGCGTACAGACAGATATTTCCAAGCAGTTGATTATCAACAATTTCACAATTCGTCCTTTCACACGTCTTAATCGTGGTGATGGAATAACGAAAGAACGGACGCAACAGTCGTGAAATCATGGAGGATAGAAAAGGAAACGGGCAGAGTCCGTAATGGCTCTGCCCGTCATTTATCTTTAAGGCTGTGGGCGTATCTCCACGCTGTCACAGCCTGTCTGTGCGCTTTAAGGAATTACTTAACGCGCTGACCTGCGATGTTGAAGTCACCGATCATGATCTGACCGTTCTTGAAGACCTTCTTAGGAGCTACCTTTGTAGCCTCTGCAGCCTCTACATTCTCGATACCTGTACCATCAGTGAACGGAGCGAACTCGAAGCCGTGGAAACCAATCTGTGAGGAATCCTGGAAGAGCCATACGGTCTGTCCTTTCTTGATATTGTAGATGATATTGCCCCAGAATGGCTGGCCACCTGCCTGTGTGCCTGCGATAACGTAAGGCTTTGCAGGGTCGTTGAGAACCTCGATGTCTGCATTGGTGAGGAACTTCTTTGTGCCGTCTGCGTTTGTCTGGTTGTTCATGTAACCCTCTACCTTGAAAGGAACGATGTCTCTTGTCTCCTCGTCAATAAGGAATGTGTTACGGTTGCCCTTGTTTACCCATACGAAAATCTTCAGCTGACCGTCAGCATCAGATGTGAACTTGTGGTAAAGACCCTGTGCCGGCAACTGGCCACAGCCAGGCTTCCAGTAGTAATAGTTATTCTCGAGATACTGCGGTACATCGTATGGCTCGCCTGTCTGCGATGCTTGGTAAGCCGCCTTATGGTCATATTCAGGATTCATCTTGTGGAAAGTCTGGCGATATGACTGAAGTGCGCCTTCCTTATATACAGGCTCAATCTCATAACCTGAGACAGGGTTGCCTGTGCCGAGAGCGATACCATAGTGGAGGTCGGATGTATTGTCATTAAGATGATTCTTGAGCTCGAACTTCATTTCGTTCCACTCTGTAACACTTGTAGCGTCACAAGTCTTTGCTGTAGCGCCGGAAACAGATACACCAGTGATGTGAGTTGTGCTGTATGTTACTGTGCAAGCACCATCTGTCAACACAGGATTAGCAAACTCGTTGCTGAAAGTCCACTCGTCCTTGAACTTCTCTTCACCAGAAACATCGTCAATACCGTCCGAAACCTTTGCCCATGTAACTGCAACGTATGACTCTTTCTCGCCAAGAGGACGGTCGTCTTCCTTATCCTCAATCTGGTAAACCACTTCAATAGAGTTGACTGTTGCTGCAGAGCCAGTCTGTGTCAGGACAATCTTTGTAGCAGAACCTGTCCATGAACCGGCAGCCCATGTGCCAGCATCAACTGTAACATCTTCTGCGCCGACATTCTCGCCGTCAACCTTGATGCTACGGATATTACCGACGGATGTCTCAATGGCAAGGGCCGCACCTGTACCGTATTTCAGGGAAACAACACCGGCTGTGGTAGCGAAACGGACTTTATTCAATGGCGATGATGCATCTTTAGCTACGGTGATATTTACATCGCCTACAGTGAGAGCCGCATCTTTGATTTGTGCAGCAGTACCTGTAGTTGCGCCTGTCCAGCCCATAGAGGTAGGATTAGAGAAATCAAATTTTGCTGTCTTGAGTTCTGCAAAAGCAGACATTGTCACCATAAGGGCAACAAATGAGAGTAAAATTTTTTTCATAAATAATTTGTTGTTTTAATTAGTTGAAATAATGTTGTAATGTCTTGTTAGTTGGCCTATTGAAAAGAGTAGGCTCGTTTTTAGTTTGATATCGTGGGAGCAAAATTACATAATAATAATGACACTTCCAAATAATTTCCTGTAAAACAGACACTTTTTGCACAAAAATTAACAAAAAGGGAGATGAGAACAAGTTCCCATCTCCCTTTTTCATTATTTCAGAGGATCGAATATGTCAAGTCCTTTCTTGAGGTTGTCTTCCCAGCCGATAGTCTGAAGAAGATCCTTATTATTATCCTGGACAGATGAGGTAAGGCCAAGGATATAATAATGAGGCAGATACTTGATGTAGTAATCGGTATGGACACCTGCAGAGACTTTCTCCGAGCCGTCACCCTTGCGGAGCACGCGGACAAGGAATGTCTGGTAGAATTCCTTCACGTCGGCAACCTGCTGTGACGCTACCTGCTGCATAACTCCGTCTTCCTCCTTCATATCGTAGAGAGGCTTTGTGAGGTCGATGCCTGCCGGACGATAGTCGCCATAGCCACCCTTGAAGATTGGGTCTGGGAAGTTAGGGTCTTCGAGAGGATTCTTCACAGTCTTGCTCTTAGCCCAAGTTGTACCGCCGAGGCCTGGACCGTCACCGGCATCAACATCCTCATTGACGCGGAACAGCATATTGTCGCGACGCTGTCCGTTGAACTCCTTAAAGCCGAGGTAACGGCATGTGTTGCCACCCCATCCTGTCAATGTCCATGAATCAGGAGCACCAGGGATTTCGTTGAAGTGTGCACCGCCGTCGAAGAGAAGCCAGCGACGCATGTCGTCGAAACGCTTGCCTTCGTATGCGAACTCTATCTGACGCTCGTAGAGGATTGCCGCCATACATGCTGCTTCATCACTGGAGAGATTTGTCTGCAGACCGTAGTTGTCGGCTGATGTATAGCCTACACGGGCACGAATCTTCTGCAACTGCTCAACAGCAACATCAAGTCTGCCTGACTGGCATGCTGCCTCGGCAAGGTTGAGGAGAACCTCCGCGTAACGTATCTCCATGTATGTATTGGCAGATCTCTCGAAACCGCTCTGGTCTGAATAGACATAGCGTGGGGAAGAGTTGATGTCCTTATCGTCGGAACGCTTGCGGACATACATGCCCTTCACGCCTGACATGAGGTTGTCTGAGCCGTATGCAGAGCCATTCTCGCCATACTCGTCATTAAGTCCTTCTTCCTTCTCGTACCATGCATAGTTCCAAAGCACATAGTTCTCACCTGTATATGGATTGTTCAGGTTTGAGGTATTCGGGTCACCTGAGAATGCCCAACGTACTCCAGGGAATGCGAATGTGCGATAGAAGCGCGGGTCACGGTCCATAAATGGGAAACGGCTGTCATAAGGCACAGAACTGTGCTCGAGGACGCTGTTGTCATACTGTGAAGACTCTGCAGGAATCTTGCCGTCCTTCATAGGGAACATGTCGACAAGCATCGCTGACGGGTTAAGGCCAGAACCGAGGGCATTGCCCGGACGGATGGTATTCTCCCAGTTGCTGTTCTTCTGATAGTCAGGTGTAGAGCCCTTGAGGATTGTGTTGTAGAGAGTGACAAGCACGCCCTCCTTGTTTGCCTTGCCTCCGTCAGAGAACATCTTTGCCCAGTTGCTTGCATTGACACCAGGATCTCCCTCGTATGCAAGACCGTGGCCGCATGATGCGAGCACAGGCAGGGATTTGCTGATGCAGTCGTATGCATCCTCCCAGCGTTGACGGTCATTGGCGCGGTTGAACAGAGGCGATGCCCAGAGCAGAAGCACACGGCCCTTCAGAGCGAGAGCTGTACCGGATGTGACACGGCCATAATCGTCACTGCTTGTCCAGCCACCGTTAGCTGTTGCATCGGTCAGGAGAGCCGCTGCATTGTCAAGGTCTTCGCAGATGAACTTTATACATTCGGATGTAGATGAGCGCTGAACGAAAGACTCTGCGACAGGGTCCTGGACTTCCTTGATGATTGGCACTCCACCATACCACTTGACGAGAAGATAGTAACACCATGCACGCCAGAAATACACCTGACCGAGAGCCATATTCCTCTGCTCTTCCGTGATGCCACGGCTGTTTGTGACGCCGCGGATAACGTCGTTGACATTGCGTATACGACCCCATGCCATGGTCTGGATATTTCCTGTCATGTTGAATCCCCAGTCGCCGACGGTGCTATGACCGTTCAGGCTGTTGGACTGGAGTTCTGACTGAGGGTTGACGAAAGAGCCGAAACCGGAATACTCCTCTGTACACTTTGCCAGACCGTCTGCACGGCCGGAGCTGGTAAACTGCCAGTTGGCATCAGAGTTGATGTCAGGAAGACAGAACTTATAGACATCGCTGATACGTCCCTGAACACCGTCGAAGAACTCATACATCCCAGTATCAGTCTGATCATAGTTCTTCTTTTCCCGCAGGAACTCATCGCTGCAGGAGGAGATGGTGAGACCTGCAATCAGGGCGGCACCTATGAATTTTATATTTCTCTTCATTATATTCAGGATTTAGAATGAAACATTTACACCAATGGTCCACTTACGCAGTGTAGGATAGCTGCCGTAGCTTGTCATCGGGTCGACAAAATTGTCTGGATAAGGGTTGTAGAAGCTCAAGAGATTCTGGCCTGTGACATTGAGACGTACACTCTGCACACCGAGTGGCTTCAACCACTCTGACGGGAGTCTGTAAGCCAATGTGATGCGGTTCAGGCTGATGCGTGTGCCGCTGATGCGCCAGAATGAAGATGTCACGCTGTTGACGCTTGAGTAAGCAAGGCTAGGGAACTCTGCGTCACGGTTCTGTGCAACGACAACATTGCCCTTATCGTCAAGTACGTCCTGATATGAATACATGTTGTTCACATTCCAGAAACTTGGCATGTTCTTGTAGTGCAGTGAAGATGTTGAAGCCGAGAGCACACTGCTGTCAATGAAGCTATAGCCGCCCCAGCTTGCTGAGAGCTGTGCTGTAAGAGAGAAGCTCTTGTACTCTGCACTCAGATTTGCTGTGAATCCGTATGGGTTGCTGCGATGGTTAAGTTCCACGAGGTCGTATGTGCCATCTACAGAGCCGTCAGGACCTGCGTATGTACCGTCCTCCTGTTTCTTGCCGCGGACATCCTTGTATATGAGCATACCTGGACGAACATCCTTCTTCTCCATGCCCATATAACGGCAGTCCTCGATAGGTGTACCGGAATTCTCGCTCAGGTCAGCGAAGTATTCCTCAATATCCTGGAAGGTGCGGAACATACCGATGCACTGCATACCCCAAGTACCCATGCTTGCACGGTGTCCTGGATAGACTGCATGATACTGACCTTCACCGGTATCCCACTCCTGGACAAGGACCTTGTCGTCAGAATAGCCTGTATTGATACCGACTTTATACTTGAAGTCCTTGCCGATCTTGTCACGCCATGTAAGAGAGAGCTCATAGCCCCAGCGGTCACTCTCTCCCCAGTTGATGTTTGCAGACTGTGTACCGATGGTTGTAGGTATTGTAGAAGAGAATGTCATGAACTTCTCACGATCCCACTGGTGGTAGTACTCCAGTCCTACAGAGAGGCGACTGCGCAACACATTGAAGTCAAGACCGAGATTGAGTTTGTATGACTTGTCCCAGTGTGCATCCTCGTTTACAGCAGAGTTGTTCTTGTTGATAGTGATATGAGAGCCGGACTTGTTCTCGTCACCTTCACCGAATACAGCACCTTTATCCTTGTCTGTGCCGTAATTCTGACGCCATGCCCAAGCCACAGTATTGTCACGGCCAGTAAGACCGAATGAAGCACGGACCTTCAAATAATCAATCCACTTTACCTTGTCATGGAACCACTTTTCCTCAGATACAATCCAGCCTGCAGATGCAGAAGGGAAGAATCCCCAGTAGTTCTTAGGAGCGAACTTCGTGGAAGCGTCTGAACGGAAAAGGAACTCAAAGAGATAGCGGTTGTTATACGCATAGTTGAGACGGCCGATATATGAGAGAGAGCCAGACTCACTACGGTAAGAGTTTGTTGTAGGAACACTCTCCCATGTCACAGAGTTGAACTCGCCAGTAGTAAACTTATATGGATGTGTAACCATACCGTCAACATATTCAGACTCTGCCTCAGACTTCTCTATCGAGAAGAGGGCACCGACATGATGCTTGCCGAAGTCACGTGCATAGTTGATGTTGAAGTTCAGCTGGTAGTTGTCTGTACGAGCCATTGAACGGCGGAGGTAGCCGCCTTCCTGGCCGTTGTTGATTTCCTTACCGTTATTTGCAAGAAGGAAGTTGTTGTCTTCCATCAGTTCGTCCCATGACACGACTTCTCCTCCTGTCGGAGTGTACATGTGCTCACCAGAGCCACCACGGAGCACCATCTTGTAAAGTGCGTATGAAGAACCGAACTCATTGCCTTTCTCTGTGTTGATACTCTTAGAGTAAGCTACACGAGCTGTAAGTCCTTTCAAAGGTTTGTATATCTCGCCGAAGTCAACGTCAACATTTCCACTTATATTGAGATTTGATGTCATGCTACGGCTGTAGTCTCCACCGTTATTCAATACAGAGTAAGAATAAAGTTCCTCGCTTTGATTGCCTGTAGCACCATTACTTGGGCCGAATGCCACGATAGGATATCCATTGACTTCCTCAGGAATGTAAGTAGGACGTGTCAGGAGTATGTTGTAGTCCTTCTCCTTGTTTGTTCCGCCGACCTTGATGAGAGGCTTGTTGTTCTTGCCATAGTCACCGCTGACAGAGATGCCTGCCTTCATCCACTTTGTCACCTTCATGTCAACACCTGCACGGTAGTTCCAACGGTCATAGTCGAGCTTGCCGAGGTTACCGTCCTGGTCGAAGTAAGAGATGTTTGCATAATAGTTTGCCTTCTCCGTAGCACCGGAAATGTTTATAGAGTGCTTCTGTGTGAAAGCAGAACGCCAGTACTTGTCAAGCAGGTTGTAGTTCAGAGACTTCATGGCCTCAAGCTCGTCTGCCTGGAATATATCACGACGATGGTCGATGATTGTGTTAGGGTCAGCAGCTGCCACAGCATTGTAGAGCAGGCCGTAATTGTATGTGTCAAGCATCTTAGGTGTAGACACGGCATCAGCGATACCGAATGTTCCGCTATAGGATATCTGCGGAGCACCTACCTTACCCTTCTTGGTTGTGACAAGGATAACGCCGTTAGCCGCACGTGCACCGTAGACAGCGGCAGCAGCGTCCTTCAGCACGGAGATATTCTCTATGGTAGAAGGGTCAAGGTTATTGAATGCTGTCTGTCCGAGATTCTCGACAGTCGTTCCGACCTTCACCTCATTAGGATAGATATAGCCATCGATAACATAGAGAGGGCCTCCGCTATTGCCACGAATGGTAATGGTAGCAGCCTCACCAGGACGGCTCTCACCACCACTGACAGACATACCGTTTACCATACCTGAGAGAGTTGATGACAGGTTGCCGGAAGAGAGGTCTGTGATTTCCTCCATAGGTACTGTTGCTACAGAGCCTGTGAGGTGAGCTTTCTTCTGTGAGCCGTAACCTACGACAACGACTTCATTAAGAGTAACATCAGAAGGTTCGAGCTTCACTGTGCCACCGGCTGAAACAGTCTTCGTGTCATAACCGATATACGAGATTGACACTTTAGCTCCAGCTGGTGCTGAGATTGTATAGTTACCTTCAATATCGGTAATTGTGCCCGTACCCTTTGAGCCTGCAACAACAACCGATGCGCCAATGATAGGTTCACCGTTCTCGTCAAGTACGGAACCCTTGTACTGCTGGTTCTGAGCCAGTGCCGGGACAGCAAAGACTATTGTCAGCAGAAGCGACAGGGTTATCTTGAATAATCTGTTATGTTTTGTCATAACTTTGTTATATTTTTCGTTTATGATTTATGATTTATTCCTTTCCTCGAAAGGCAGGATTTGAAATAGGTTTTAATTGAGCCAGCGTGGGTCACCTATCTTGGCAGAGTTCTGTGCTGCACCGTTCATGTGGAAGTCGGCAGTCTTGACATTGCCATTAGGATTGGCGAAGCCTGGGTTACCAAGGATGGCAGTGCCAGTATTGTCATAACCGGCAACATTCATATCCTCGCCATTATACCAATATGTATTGTTTCTGAACACGGCATTGGAAGATGGCTTACGTCCAAGGAAATAACGTGCCACACCGCCAGAAGCTGGTTTGCCTTCTGCATCTGGATTACCGCTACAATCCACGAATACACATTCCTTTAGAGTGAAATATGCTGTGCTCTTGCCTGCAAAACCATCGTAGTTACCCAGCTGGGCAGTTTTTGCTATGTTATAGAATGTGCTGTTTGTATAAGATATCGAACCTGTAGTAAGTCCTACGTTTCCACAGTTACCGCCATTACTATAACGTACAAAATATGTCATGGAAACATCGCTTGTATTCCAAAGTGTAGAATTGCGGATAGTAAGGTCATTGACATGAGCACCGCCACTATAGAATTCTATGAAAGGTGAACTGCTTGTTGTCTCCATGTGTATCAGGCTATTGTCTATGATAACAGTCTTTGCGCAATACTTCAAGCCATTGTCATGAAGGAAACGGCTGTGCAGATTCTCAACTGTACAGTTCTTCATGTAAATAGGCTCTGTCACCAAGTATATGTTGTTGCTGACAAGCAGGCTCTCTTTTGTATTGCTGCTCATGGTGATGAGGTTTGCCTGCGAGTCTGAGCAGTCAATGTTAAGATTCTTCATTGTAAAGCCGTCAGCGACAATAAAGCCAGCCTTACCGCCTGTAAACTTGATATTTGCAGGAGATGTCACAACCGTGCTGCGGATTGTACCCAGGTGTGAGCCGAAGTCAACGACATCAGACATTGTGTATGACGCGCCTGGCTCAAGGTCTATGCAGACATCTCCCTCATAATCGTCAGGAATAGGGTTTGCCGCAAGCCATGTCGAGATGTCAGAGCCGGCAGGAACAGTCTTCCATGTAGGCACGAAGGAGTTGAATGCGAAAACGCTTGACTCTGGTGCATCCTGATTGTTAAGCTCTTGTTTTCCAAGCGCAAGGATTTCCAGTTCGTAGAATGTATCCTCTGCACGTGGGAATGTCAGAGAGCAACCGTCCACGATTGAGTCCTGAAAGATAACAACTGGGTCTTTCGCTGTATCGGTGACATCTTTTACCGTACATTTAAAACCACTGGCACCCTTCACCAACGGCCAAGTGATAATCCAGCTCGAGCCGTCAGCATTCTTGTCTGCAACGATAGCATCACTTGACGGCGACTGGAGCACCTGGTCGCGAACAGATGACGACCAAGACTCTTCATCAAAGCCATCCTGTGCACACGAAGCCACGAAAAGTGATACGAACAGGGGTAATATCGCCCCTATAAGTTTCGTTTTCTTGTTCATAGTTTTATAGTTTAGTTATTTAGTATTGAAAATATATCTTTTTGCCAATTTACATATTGCAAGTATAGTGCTTCGGCAGTCTTGCCTTTTGCCGAGCCATTATTTTCCGAACACCTCGTGCAAATATGCTACGTTGTCACCGAAATTGCCACGGACGTTGCGGACATCCTTGGCATTGCGCGAGCGCTCTACTGTCAGCCAGCCTCTGTAACCTATCTTGTCAAGAGCCTTCTTCACAGCAGGCATATCTATATCCGTATCGTGACGCAGTGTGACGCGGTCGGTGTTGGAGACATGTATCTGGACGATGTTCTTCTTGCCGAGCTTCTTCAGTTCGTTGCATATAAGCTCAGTGGACGACTTCGCGCCGGTCTTGTCTTCCCCATCCTTGTAGCGGTCGCAGGCATCCTGGAAATTATAGTATATCTTTATGCCCTTCGAGTTGATCTTCTTGAGCATCTTCAGTGAGATGTCTGCCGGCTGGGCAGTACGTATACCCACCGTTATGCCACGCTTCAAAGCCATCTCGCCTATCATGTGAAGACGTACGCAGAGAGTGTCGTAGGCGTCTTTCTGCTCCTGTGTGGCATCAGGATTTGTCAGTCCTTCAACCCATATCCTGCCTGAACCGCCGAGAGGGAGGAACGCTGTCTTGACATTGAATTTGTCCATCGTGTCAAAACAGTCGTCCATAAGGTCTCGATAATTCTGAAGGCTCTCTGCCTTGGTATGAGGATAGCAGTCTTTTGTACCGTCTTCCTTGGTATATTCATTGAAGCGACGGTCGATGAGTGTCTGCGCAAAGAAGCCGGACATGGCTACGGACGACACCTTCATGCCGAGAGAGTCAAGCATGTGGCGATATTTCACAGTCTCGTTCTCATGGGTACGGAAGCGGTTCTCGAAGAGGACACGACGTCCCAGCGAGCCCATATCCATTTCTATTCCGTCTGCACCGATTTCCTTGCTCAGCGTTATGGCACTCGGTTTCTGACGCTTGAGCATCATCCAGTCACAGCAGCTGACTCCCTGTATCTGAGCTACAGAAGGCAGGAAATACAGCGACAGCAGAAGCAAGGCGTAGGTTCGCATGTTCATATTGATAGTCACTTTAAAAATCATTTCTTGAAATAGTCCAGATCATTCATGTAAAGCTCGATGTTCATGTATCCGCTCTCTGTGAGCATAGTGGCGTCTGAAGCATCATTAGGGTTAAGGCCGTGAGCCTTCTCCCACTCGTCAGGCATTCCGTCACCGTCAGAGTCTACACGAGGAGAGCCCTTATACTCCGGGAGTCCGCCTACCTGTTGCGGATTTGTGATAATGCCCATCTTATAGGAGTCGGCCGGAAGACGACGCTTGGAGTAAGGACTGGAGAAAGGTTTCGCTTTCTTTGAATACTCCGGCTTGCCAGACTTCACGCCACGGATAATCATCTCATCGACAGCATCGCGCTTTGGCAATGTCGCACCGACATTGGCGAGGACATGGTCGTATGCCTCGTGTGCTGTCATGATATTTTCCGGCGCATTATATTTAAAAGGTGTATCAACTTTGAGTATCGAGCGGATTTTATCATAGCCCTCTATTCCTGCCGGCTGCACGCCGCCATTCCAGTTGTCTGCGGAGACTTCCGGATAGCCTTCCACGAAATTGCCGTCTACGTATGCCTTGCCCCACTTATCCTGGGTATCCTTTGCACGTCCGTGCTCCGGCTTGAGGATACGGTAGCAGATGGCCTTGTTGATGTTGTAGCCTGTAACAGGGCCCGGCTTATAGTAGTTGTTGATGATGTTGTAGAGTGAGTTATGGTCTCCACCGTCAACAGAACGGTTCCACCAGTTGAAGATAACATTATTCACCAAGCTGAAATCTCCGTCCATGCCTATAGACGGATTGCGTGAGATATTGCATGCAAAGAGATTACGTGTGAAGAGGGAGTTGTGTCCGCCTATCGTCGCTCCGAAAGCATGGTTGTACAGGTCCAGTCCCTGTGCGAAGATACAGTCCTGTATGGTTATGTTCACTGTCGGGAGCTTGTCCTGCTTGCCGTTGTGTCTGGCATACACGTGGCGATACATGGACATCACCTCGTCAAGTCCCCATGAGGCGGAGCAGTGGTCATAGATAATATTTCCAATACCGTTGCCGCCACACGCGTCATCACGGTGTGCCACATCGAGAGCTCCGCGGCGGAAACGCATGAAACGGATGATGACATCATGAGTGTCAACAGCCATCGTCTCGCCTGTCACGACGACACCATCGCCGGGAGCTGTCTGTCCGGCAATGGTGATATATGGAGCGACAATGTTTATCGGGCGCTTAAGCTTTATCTCGCCGGAAACATTGAATACCACGACACGTGGGCCGCCTGCCTCACAAGCCTCGCGCAATGTGCCGGCTCCGGAGTCTTCAAGTGATGTCACGACATACACCTTGCTCTCTACAGGAACGCCGAGATAGTTTACACCACGTCCGCCGAAAGAGTACATGCCACCGCCTTCTGCTCCTGGGAATGCTGGAATCTTTGCCTGCTTGAGGTCTGCAGGAGAATTACTCCATGGCACGAAAGGCTTGCCCTTGAACATGCCGTCAATCACTGCAGGCATGGCTTCGTTCCATGCTGTCTCATTCAGAGCGTCCCACTGTGCTTCTTCCTGTGCACCACGAGCTTTTACAGAATCAGGAATTGTTGGATACTGCGCATTTGCGATACCAAAAGAGAAAACGGAGAAGTTAAGGACTACCGCCGCTTTCATCATTTTTTTTCCAGTTGCAATAATGTTCATAATAGTTTTTTATTGCCATAAAGGGGCGTGGACTGAACCACGCCCAGCAATGTGACAAATGACTTTTTAGGATAGTTTGATATTTCACCTGCAAAGATACAACATTTAACTGAAAACTACAAATTTTATATGAGGTTTTTACAAAACTCACTGTAAAATGTACAAAACAATCTGTAACACCCTATCGGTCATCAGGCTACCTAAGCGGGCTTGTTTTCATATCGCAGTGTCGCAACCGCTTCGGCAAAAGAGCAGCGATTGGACAGGCGTAGCACATGGCATAACAAAAGGTAACCCTTCGTCTTACGAAAGGTTACCTTTTGCCATATCAACCGTTACCTTTTACCATGCGAAAGGTCACCTTTCACAACAACGTTTGTTACACTACTGAGTATGAGTGATTTAGAGATATATGCATCATGCCAGCCTCAGCACCTCATCGCAATAGTTGCAGACGGTCATGCGGTGTGTTATGAAGATTACCGTCTTGTCTCTTCGGGCAAGGATATTCTCCAGCAACTGCCGCTCCGTGTCAGGGTCAAGGGCTGATGTCGCCTCGTCAAGCAGCATTACCGGGCGGTCGCGGAGAAGTGCCCTTGCTATGGCGATACGTTGCGCCTGACCTTCCGATAGGCCGTTACCATGCTCCGAGCATACGGTATCCAGCCCTTCAGGCAGGTCTGAGACAAATTCGCAGCAGCTTTTGCGCAACGCCTCGTGCAGTTCCGCGTCCGTGGCATCCGGTTTCCCAAGAAGGAGATTGTCGCGCACGGTACCGCTCATCAGCGTGTTTCCCTGCGGGACATATACGAAATTGCATCTGTGCAGGTGTGTCACCGTCTGACTGCCCTCCCCTATCGTTATCCGACCTTCTGTAGGGCGGACAAGGGCGAGTATAAGGCGTAGGAGCGTGGTCTTTCCCGCACCTGTCTCGCCGACTACCGCTGTGGCTGTTCCTGGAAGGAATATATGCGAGAATCCATTGAATATATCGCGGCTTTCGGTCTCATATCTGAACGACACGCCCTCAAAAGCCAGCTTACAAGGAGCAGGAACGGGAATCGGTTCGCCGTCCTTCTCCTCCGGCACATCCTCAAGTTCCATAAGTCGCTCTGCCGCCGTCAGCGCACCTACAGCCTGTGGGACAAGGCGTGCAAGACTGCGTGCCGGAGACTGTATCTTGCTCACAAGCTGGAGAAATGCCGTCATGCCGCCAAAGGTCAGTGTGCCGGCGGAAAGGCGCACGGCGCTCCATCCGAACGCCACAAGATAGGATACGGCAAAGCCGAGATTCAGGGTGAGGTTTGAGAAAAGCGAAAACCACGTCCTCTTCACGATATTGCGACGCAAACCGGCATGAGAGGCAGAGAGCTTGTCAAGCATAGCCTTGTCGCTCTCGAGGGTCTTTATCACCATGATATGCTGCACTGTCTCCTGCATGACGGCCTGTATGTCGGAGTCAGAATCACGCACTTTCCGCGTAAGACGGCGCATCCGCCTGACATATATCCTGCTCAGCAATACGCATGCCGGCACTATGGCGACTGTCAGCAACGCCAGCATACTGTCCATGGAAAAGAGATAGAGGAACGCTCCCATGAAAAGCATCAGTGTAGACAATGCTCCGGGAATTGTCTCCGAAAGGAATATCACCACAGTATTCACGTCTCCTTCAAGGCGGTTGAGGATGTCTCCGCTGTGATGCGCGCCCTTTCCTTGCCATTCGGAGCGCAAGACACGCTCCAGCATACGCCTTTGCATACGGTTTTGCGCACGGACTCCAAGGATATTACGTATCCATGTCCCTGCGATGCCGAGCGCGAAATCGGCAAGGATAATACCGCCCATAAAACCTAAAGCAACGTATATATTGCCCTCCCTCGCATGGGACGCTATGTCTATGGTGTATTTCACGGCATAGACAGACAACAGGGATGCCACGACCTGCAATACGCCTGTAAGCGCATTGAGGAATGTCTGAAGGCGGTTGCCCTTGGCACTCTCCCACAGCCACCGCATGATGGCTGTCACTGGACGCTCCGTATGTAGTTGGTCAAGCATTTGGTGGTTTTGTTATCGGTTGTTGGTCGTTGATTGTCGGTATTGTGGTTTCTGTTATCGTTTTTGTACGTTAACGTACCGTCAAGGTCTGGGTTATCATTCTATGTCCGGTTATCAGCACCCCACATCATCTTGCCACGCAGGGTATCCACATAATTATGGCAGCTGCGCTTCACAATCCTGACATCGTATGCCGCACGGCGGACAGTGATGCGCGTCGTCTCAGGCAATTTCTCCGAACGGCCGTCGACAGCGACAAGAAACTTATGTGAGCGGCTCTCCACCTCAAGCGTTATCTCCGCCGTTGCCGGCACCACTATCGGACGGATGTTAAGACTGTGCGGCGCGACCGGGGTCAGGCACAGGACATTCGTGTGCGGCATTATTATCGGACCGCCATTCGACAGGGAATAAGCCGTAGAGCCAGTCGGCGTGGAGACTATCAGCCCGTCAGCCATATACGTCACAAGAGGCTCGCCGTCGATTCTCGTACCTATCGTTATCATCGAAGCATTGTCCTGCTTCAGTACAGCAATGTCGTTCAGCGCGTGTTCCAAGGCTATCTCACGCCTGCCGTCACACTCCACCACCAGTTCCGCCTCTATCACAGCATGATTCTCCGTGACGAAATCTCCGTCATACAGCATCTCCAAGGCATGCTCCACCTCCGTGTCAGGTATGTCGGCAAGGTATCCCAGACGCCCCGTGTTTATCCCGACGATAGGGACATTACGGTCTCCCACCATATTGGCTGCCTTGAGAAATGTGCCGTCGCCTCCCATAGAGATGACGAAATCGACATCGAAGTCCAGTTCGGCAAACGTCCCGGCAACAGATACCGCAAGGCCTTGCTCCTCCGTAAGGAAATCATAGAAAAGGCGTTCCATATAAACCACCGCCTCTCTCTCGGCAAGCAACGTCAGCACCGTCTGTGCCGCCGCCGACTTCTTTACCTGATATTCGTTGCCGAAAATGGCAAAACTGAGTTTCTTATTCATCAATTATCACTATAAATCTTTTGCAGAAAACTAATACACTGCAAGTAAGTCAAACCATTGATTTTATTACATACAGTATCGCTTGAGTTTGTTGACTTACTTAACTGTTGCTGTTGCAAAATTAAACATTTTAATTAAGAAAAAAGAAAAATCATGACAAAAGTTTATCATATCCTCAC
>JAIDEM010000218.1 GCA_029054825.1 Prevotella sp.
ACAAATTATACAAAATAAGCATACGATGATTACCAATGACAAAATTACGGAAATTTTCTGTATTATCGACGATTTTTACAAGAAATTTGACGGGGAAATCAAAAAAAATCCCGTGTATAGAGTCAACCAGCAAGTGCAACTTTGGTACAAAGTTACATATAATATTTGAAAAAGCCCTCATTAGGTGTTGAAAAAAATAGTTTTTCCTTTGGTCTTCTGTTGATTTTGGCCTGGACGTCTTCGGTTTTTCCCGTCCGTGATGGCGCTGATGTCCGTTCCTTTGGGAATGTGTTTTATTATTATGGCTTGGACATTTGCGGAAAGGCTGTGGGCTGTTCATTCGCCGTTTTGAATCTACGGACGGATTGAAGATTGATAGCCCGCATAGCCATCTGCTGGTGTCCTTCTCATTTGGAAAAACAACTTCAGATTATTTGTGCCTATTTCCATGCTGACGGATTTCATTATTCAATCGCAAAATTATTTTTTTTGCATTCTGTATCGTAATTTTACATCTACTTTCCGTAATTTTACATCTCTTTCTCGATTATTATATGTACCTTTGCAGGCAAATCGTACTTGCCGGTAGACCTGCATGTCAAACTACAGAAATCATGAAAAGATTGTTATCGTTATTGCTTATATTCTCTTGTATCGTCTCGGCGTTGGCTGGAGGCAAGCGTTTCCTGTTTATAGGCGACTCCATTACAGACGGTGGATGGGGCAGGAGTGGAGGGAGCATGGCTTCATCGGAGGAGCGCAATCATAAGGACTTGAACCATATCTACGGCCATAGCTTCATGATGCTCTGTGCTGCAAGGTGGCAGAGTGATTTCCCGGAAGAGGACACACAATTCTTCAATCGTGGCATATCAGGTAATACTCTGTGCGATATGTCTGCACGCTGGGAGAAAGACGCATTGGGAGTGGATGCCGATGTCGTGACTGTACTCATTGGAACAAACGATGTCAGTATGTATCTGGAAGGTAAGGCCCCGCTTGATTTTGACCGCTGGGAGAAGGATTACCGTGGCTTGATAGCCGCTTTACGTGAGAGGAATCCACATGTTCAGATAATCCTATGCACCCCTTTTGTTGCCGATGCTGGGAAGATAGGGAGGGCTGAAGACTTTTCCAAGCGTAAGACGCTGATATCCCGGTGCTCTCAGGTGGTTCGCAAGATAGCGTCCGATACTGGTGCGGTCTTGCTTGATTATGAAGAGATGTTTGACACCTTGACCCGGAACAACCCGTCGTATTGGATATGGGATGGGATACATCCTACGGCGGCAGGGCATCAGCGGATGGCGGATATGTGGCTGGATAGATATTCTGCCATAAGGTAATCAAACCGTCAATATTAATGTATAGGATAAAATGCAGCTGTTTTCTGAGATGCTTTATCCTGTACATTATTTTTTTGTAGACTTTTACTTGGGCTTCTCCCGGCCATTTTCACGCTCGGCAGAGCAAGTGGACATCCTCTGCCCTCGCTTAATCAAAAGGTTGCATTATCTTGCCGACATTCTGTCTGTAATGACATTTGGACTTGATGGAAAGATAATCTGGACTAAATGGAAAGGTTGTTTTGCCGAAAAAGAAATACCTTTGCATCGGAAAATTACAAACCGATTAAAGCAAAGACAATTATGAGAAGCAAAATTTCCGATTACGATGCAGTGGTGGAAGCTGCAGGTAAGTTCACCCGTAGTGTTGCGGAAGGCAACAGCAAGTATGCAAAGGAACTGTTCGTTGACGATGCCTGCCTTTTCGGATTCCTGAACGGGACCTTCGAGCGTGGTAGCATAGAGCAGTTTTACAATAATGTAGACACTGTCGGGGCAGGCGCCGACTTCAAGACACGTGTAGATGTGCTTGAACTGGAAGAGACGCTTGCCGTTGTCCGGGTACTGGAAGAAGGATGGGGTGGCAGTATCGACTTCACCGATGTCCTGCTGTTGCTGAAAATCGACGGCGAATGGAAATGCGTGGCAAAGGCATATAATCAGAATTCCAATACAATAAAGCGGTGAAGATAATGTCTATGAAGAAACTGCTGGTCGCGGTCCTCTTGCTGTGCACTTTCATGGTTGCAGCAGAAGCGCAACCGGAATGTGCACAGCAGGGTACGGCATGCGATATGATGATGACGCAACATGCATCGAAAGTGGACGCTGTCTTACAGGCTGTGGAACTCTATGCGGAGGCAGGGAGGCAGGCAAGCCGTGATATCGGGCGCGAGGCTTTTGCCGACGGGGCCACGATGTCGTGGGTTGAAAACGGAGCGATAACGACAGTTCCCATCTCCAGTCTTTACGATGTGCTGGAACAGACTGGTGTGGAGGAAGTGACTTATAAGGTTGAGGATGTAAGTATGGCGGGCAATGTGGCTTTTGTGCGCATCTCGTCATGGTTCAGCAAATTGGGAGCCTTTAACGACATGTTTACATTGGCCGAGGAAAACGGCAAATGGAAGATTGTAAGTAAGATTTACAGTATAAAGAAACCTTAAATATTCGCCGGTCTGCAAAATAATATGTATTTTTGCAGACCGGTTTTTCTGATTGTATATATGGCAAAGACAGCTAAATTCCCATCCTCGTTGATAAGCGGCGATTGCACGACATCGTCGCTTGTGCTTGACGGTGGGAGTATAATAGACCAGTGTATTGTGACAGCAGGCGAGAGGGGTACATTCTTTCTTGAGCAACATCTGCTCTATATCGTGCTTGGCGGTGCGGTTACGCTTACCTGCGGGAGACAGTCATGGACAGTAGGCAAGAACGAGATGATATTGTTGCGCAAGGCACATAGCGTGAGCTATGCGAAGCAGGGGGATTCCGAGACAGGACTTTTCGAGAGCCTGCTGTTTGCCATAACAGACGAATTACTGAAGGATTTCCTTACAACCCAGCATGTCACCGTCCTGCCGCAACGGGAAGAGCTCGGAGCGCAGGTTGCTCCCATGAGCGAGCGTCTTGTGGCCTATTGCTGGTCTCTGTCGCCGTATTTCAATGCTCCCGAGGCTACAAACCCGGGATTGCTGCGCTTGAAGGTCATGGAACTTCTGTATGATGTCATGGACTGCTCCAAGAACATCTTCAGGCAGATGCTCCAGCTGCGGCAACCTGTCAGGGCGGATGTGCATAGAGTTGTGGAGGATAATTATACATCGCCCATAACATTGGAAGAGCTGGCTTACCTTTCAGGCAGGTCACTGTCAAGTTTCAAACGCGACTTCCATAGCATATACAATACGACACCGGCAAAGTGGATTCGTGAGAAACGTCTTCACAAGGCCATGCTCATGCTGCAGTCTTCACAGCTGTCTGTTGCCGATGTCGCCTATAGTCTGGGCTTTGAAAACCCTACCCATTTCAGCCGCATATTCAAACAGCATTTCGGTGTGTCACCCTCAGCTGTAGTCTGACAGGCGACGGGCGCGGAAACCTGCCGGGAAAGTGGCGGAAGTTCTGTATCTTTGTTGTTCACCTGCTTATTCTCACTGATATTCTATTTCCTTGCGCCATAGCATAACTGTCTTGGGTGTTTATTGCTTGCCCTGCACATGGGAATATGAAGGGTAACCTTTCGTGCAGCGAAAGGTTACCCTTGACATGATAAAAGGTCACCTTTCACCACACGAAAGGTGACCTTTTGTATACGTATGTGTAAGTGCGTGGTTTTCAGTATAGAAGGATGTCGTGGAACTGTGCCGTAACCTGTGCGAAGATGCGCCGGCCCTATGTGAGCGAGAGGAACGCCTTGGGCAGAGCCTCTATGATGTCTGTTGCCACGAGGCTCTCGTAGCCCTTTTCCTTTGCGGCGATGTCGCCGGCGAGGCCGTGGAGATACATGCCCATGACGGCGGCTTCAGCCTGTGTGTATCCGCGCGCCATGAGGCCTGCGATGATGCCTGTCAGGACATCGCCGCTGCCGGCGGTGGCCATGCCGCTGTTGCCTGTGGTATTGAATATCACGGAGCCGTCGGGCTGGCAGAGCATGGAGTAGTGGCCTTTCAGGAGGATGTATGCCTGCAGGCGCTGTGCCATCTCACGCGCTTTGGCGAAGCGTTCGTAGTCGCTGTTGTTGTCTGCGCCGTCCAGACGGTCGAACTCCTTAGGGTGGGGCGTGAGCACCACACCCTGCGGCAACTGCTGCAGCCACGCCTTGCGGCTGCCGAGGATGTTCAGGGCGTCGGCATCGAGCACCATTGGCGTGCTGGCGCGTTTTATCTGCGATATGAGTGCCACGGCAGTAGTGTCGCGCTGGCCTATGCCGGAACCTATCGCCATGGCGTTGTAGCCGGTGGTATCGACCGGTTCGGAGAAGCAGTACTCGTCCTTGTCTATATGCACTATCGCCTCCGGGACGGATATCTGCATGATGTCGTAGTTGCGGTCAGGGATATGCGCCGTCACTTTCCCCACGCCGGAGCGCAGGCACGCCTTCACGGCAAGCACAGCCGCGCCTGCCATGCCGTAGGAGCCGGCGATGACGAGGGCGTGGCCCATGGTGCCCTTGTGTGCGAAATCGTGGCGTTTTCTTATCAGCGGCAGGAGGTTTCCGCGCTCCAGGACGGTGAACGGCGAGTAGGTCTTCTCCATCCACTCCTCAGAGAGCCCGATGTCGAGTACCTCCGTCTCTCCGAGAAACTGCTGGCAGTCGGCGAGATACATGCACAGCTTCTTCGTCTGGAGCGTCAGCGTGAGGCTGGCGCGGATGATGTTCGAGCGGATGTTGTATGTATTGTCCTCTGCCATAAGTCCAGAGGGGAGGTCGATGCTCACCACCGTGCTTCCGGAATTGTTGATGTAGTTGACCAGCGATGCGAAGCCTCCGCCGAGCGGTTTGTTGAGTCCTGACCCGAAAAGTCCGTCGATGACGAGAGTCTCCTCCGTGAGAGCCGGCGGGTCAAACTCGTCCTTTACCTCCTGAAACTGCTTCAGGTGTTTGGAGTCCTGCAGTCTTGTCTTGTTTGTGTGACAGTCTTCGCTGAGGCTGTCCTTTATGTTGAAGAGATATGCCGTGACGCTGTACTGTCTCTCTGCCAGCATCCTTGCCACGGCAAGGGCATCGCCGCCGTTGTTTCCCGGTCCGGCAAAGACGGTGACGGGAGTCTCGCGTCCCCATCGTCTTGTGATGGCCAGCGTCAGAGCCTTGGCGGCACGCTCCATGAGGTCTATGGATGATATGGGTTCATGCTCTATGGTGTAGGCATCCAGTTCATGTATCTGCTTGCTTGTAAATATCTTCATGATTTAGTCAAAATATGTCTTCATACTGTGCAAAAATACAAAATTAATGTAAATAATCTGTCCTGTTTGCCGTTTTTTTATTAATTTTGTAGCAAATTTTGATTTTGCAACATTAGAAATATACTCGACAGAGACTGATGAAGGAAATAAAACTGAAGGACAAATCTTTCCGCCTCTCGTTGCCGGAGGCAGACATCCTTGCACGCATCCGTGAGGTTGCGCATGAGATAAATAAGGACTATGAGGGCAAGACCCCGCTGTTTCTTGCCGTGCTCAACGGCTCGTTCATGTTTGCCAGCGACCTCATGAAGGAGATTTCGGTAGACAGCGAGATAAGTTTCGTGAAGCTGGCGTCCTATCAGGGTACCATGTCGACAGGCAAGGTCCATGAGGTGATAGGCATCAACGAAGACCTCCATGGCCGCGACATAGTCATTGTGGAGGATATTGTGGAGTCGGGCAAGACTATGGTGCAGATGATGGACTCGCTCGCCAACAGGCATCCGGCATCGGTAAGGATATGCACGCTGTTTTTCAAGCCGTCGAAACTGACGGAGGACGTGAAGGTAGACTACTGCGCATTCGAGATACCCGATGACTTCATCGTCGGCTACGGGCTTGACTACGACCAGAGGGGCAGGAACCTCAGGGATATATATACCATCGTGGAATGATATGTTGACAGGCCGTGAAGGTCTGGAGAAAAATAGGATAATGACAGGTCGGACATGTCTCTCGCGGCATTCCGGCATGTAAAAAAACAAGGTAAAAGATGAAAAATATAGTGATTTTCGGTGCTCCGGGTTCAGGCAAGGGCACACAGAGTGACAAGATTATCGAGGAATTTGGCGTGGAGCATATCTCCACAGGTGATGTGCTCAGGGCTGAGATAAAGGCTGGCACAGAGCTTGGCAAGACCGCTGCGGAATATATCAATGACGGCAAACTTGTGCCAGACTCTCTCATCATAGATATCCTCGCGTCGGTGCTCGACGGCAAGGGCAAGGACATCAAGGGCGTAATCTTCGACGGCTTCCCACGCACTATAGCCCAGGCGGAGGCGCTTGACGTGATGCTCAAGGAGCGTGGCACAGAGGTCTCCACTGTAATAGGACTGGAGGTTGACGATGCCGAACTGATAGCGCGCATCATATCACGCGGCAAGACCAGCGGACGTGCCGATGACAACGAGGAGACAGCCAGGAAACGTCTGGAGACATACTACGCCCAGACCCTCCCGCTGAAGGATTTCTACATCAAGCAGGGCAAGTATGCCAAGATAAACGGTGTAGGTTCGATTGATGACATCTATGCGGAGATAAGCAAGGCCATCAAGGCTTGCTGAACTGTGAAGCCTACATTTTCTCTTAATAAAGGACTATACATATTATAATAATATATGGAATCGAACTTCGTTGACTATGTCAAGATACAGTGCCGCTCGGGAAAGGGCGGACGTGGCTCTATGCACCTGCGCCACGTAAAGTACAATCCCAACGGCGGTCCTGACGGAGGCGACGGAGGAAATGGCGGCAGCATCATACTGCGCGGTAACCATAACTACTGGACTCTGCTCCACCTGAAGTATCAGCGCCACTTCTTTGCCGAGCACGGAGGCAACGGCGGCCGCGACAAATGTCACGGTACCAATGGCAAGAGCATCTACATTGATGTCCCTTGCGGCACCGTTGTCTACGATGCCGAGACAGGAAAGTTTGTCTGTGACGTCATGTATGACGGACAGGAGGTCGTGCTCCTGAAAGGCGGTCGTGGCGGACTGGGCAATTTCCAGTTCCGTTCCGCCACCAATCAGGCACCGCGCTACGCCCAGCCTGGTGAACCTATGCAGGAGATGACCATAATCATGGAGCTGAAGCTCCTTGCCGATGTGGGACTGGTAGGTCTGCCGAACGCAGGCAAGTCGACACTGCTCTCTGCCGTGTCGTCGGCACGCCCGAAGATAGCCAATTATCCGTTTACCACCCTTGAACCTTCCCTCGGCATTGTCTCTTACCGCGACCATCAGTCGTTTGTCATGGCAGACATCCCGGGAATCATCGAGGGAGCATCGGAAGGCAAGGGACTCGGACTGCGTTTCCTGCGCCATATCGAGCGCAACTCCCTCCTGCTGTTCATGGTTCCGGGAGATACGGAGGACATAAAGAAGGAGTATGAACTGCTTCTCAATGAGCTCCGCAATTTCAATCCGGAGATGCTCGACAAGCACCGCGTGCTTGCCGTGACCAAGTGTGACCTCCTTGACGACGAACTTTGCGACATGCTCCGTGAAGAACTCGCCACGGCTCTCTCCTCCGATGGTGAGGAGGTGAAGATCGTCTTCATATCTTCCGTGACAGGAAAGGGCATCGACGAACTGAAGGATATCCTTTGGGCAGAACTCAACTCTGAGAGCAACAAGCTCCTTGACATCACGAAGGACGACACTCTTGTACACCGCGACAAGGATATGTCGCGCTTCAAGCAGGAGATGCTCGCCGAGGGTGAGGACGATGTCATCTTCATCGAGGAGGAAGAAGATGGCGATGAATTTGATATAGAGGAACTTGACGACTACGAGATAGAGGATGTCTAATAGACTACCCTATAGGAAAAGACAACAAGAATGATAACATACAGACTCTCTGACAAGGCAACCGCTTTCACCACGACACGCATCTGCGGCCGTGACAAGGATCTGCTGTGCCCTGCACTCGGTGTGCCGTCAGAGCGTTTCGCGCGTCCTCATCAGGTTCATGGTATCGTCGTGCGGCAGATTGCGGAGGAATTTTTCTCTCTTCCAGAGAATATCCGCAAGATGCTCCTTGACGGAGTGGACGCTGTAATATATGACGTGAAGGACGCATGTATAGGTGTCTCCACTGCAGACTGCATCCCTGTGCTCTGCTATGACCCGGAACATCATTGCGCGGCGGCTATCCATGCTGGCTGGCGCGGTACGGCGGCACGTGTCGTGGTGACGGCAGTGGAGCAGATGAGGCTTGCTTTCGGCACTGAGCCTGAGCGTCTTCGCTGTGCCATAGGGCCTGGCATCTCAATGGAATCCTTTGAGGTGGGCGATGAAGTCTATGACGCTTTCCTCAAGGCAGGCTTCCCTATGGAGGAGATGTCTGTGAGGAAGGATAAATGGCATATTGACATAAAGGAATGCAACAGGAGACAGCTCATGTCTCTTGGTGTGCTTCCCGAGAATATAGAGGTGTCGCCAATAGACACCATGACCGACGACCGCTTTTTCAGTGCGCGTCGCGACGGTGCTGCAACGGGCAGGATGCTTTCGGGCATCGTGCTGCGTTGATGAACATAATCTGCGTCCGGACCTGCATTTCCAAGCAGTGCCTTACGGCGTTTTTACCTTATCTGATTATTTGTCCGGATACTTTCTGACCGGACTGCATAATGCTTTTACACGACGGATATACCGTCTCTCCTTACGAAAACGAACTATAGACTATGAAAAAGAAAACCATCCTGTCGCTGATATTCTGTACCATGTGTGCCGTAACGGCTGTGCAGGCACAGAACGCATTCACCCCACGTGAGCTGCAATCCATCAGTTGTGAGACTCCTGGACTGTTCGAACGCTCCTCAGCCTTTACCGTAGACTTCGGTCAGATGAGGGAGGCAGACTACTCTTTCCCGCTCCCTGTGGGCAAGGTAGACGGCATGCGCTCCAACTACCATATATCCATAAGCAGCAGCGAGGGAGATGCCGTGAAGTCGATGTTCTCGGGCGTCGTGCGCTTCTCGCGCAATACGAAGCAGATGGGCAATACCATCGTTGTGCGCCATGACAACGGTCTGGAGACAGCCTACGGCAACAATGCCCAGAACCTTGTGAAGGTAGGCGACCGTGTGAAGGCGGGTCAGACGATAGCTATCATAGGCACGCGCAACGGCAAGACATACTGTGAGTTTGCAGTCATGGTCAACGGTGCACGCCTCAATCCTGAGACGCTGTTCGAATTGCGTAGCCATCGTCTGCGCCGCCAGACTCTCCTCTTCGAGAAACAGAGCGAGGGAGTGCTCATAAAGGTATTGACTGAGGAGAAGGAGCAGACCTTGAAGAAGCAGGCAGGACGCCGTCCGCCGCAGCGAGGAAACATGACACAGACGCAGCATGTCAAGGTGCAGCAGGAGACCTCTGCAAGTCAGAAGTATGCCAAGAACACCCAGTATGTGGCAAAGCTGCAGGACGACGAATCGCTGGACATAGATGAATTTCAGGCTATACAGCTTGAGGACAAGGTGAAGTCCTCACAGCGCACGGCAAAGGAGTTCGCTATCAACTTTGCCAGTCTCAAGGATGACGAGTGGGCTTATCCTATGAAGGGCGGCCGCGTCATCAGTCCTTTCGGCGGTAAACGCCGTCATGCCGGTACTGACATAAAGACGAAGGCTGGCGACCCCGTCTATGCCGCCTTTGACGGTCAGGTGGTGCTTTCCGGCAGGCATTACGGTTATGGGCTCTGCATCATCCTGCGCCACGGCAATGGCATGGAGACGCTCTACAGCCATCAGTCGAAGAATATCGTGAAGGTTGGCGACTGGGTGAAGGCTGGACAGCAGATAGGTGTCGTTGGACGCACAGGGCGTGCTACAACCGAGCACTGCCACTTTGAATGCCGCATCAACGGTCGCCCGTTTGACAGCGTGAAAATATTCGACCATGCCAAGAACCGTCTCCGTAAGGTCATCCTTACCTATCGCAATGGCCGCATATATGTGTCTAATGAATAGTACGAGACACTAAGTTCCGTGTGCGGAGATGAAACGGACTTTCCGCCCTGTCTGTCAAGTAGGGAAGGGGCGGTTTCGGTATCAAGAGAGTTTTATATGCCCTGAAAGGAAAATCCGGATTGCCTGGCTTATTGCCGGCAATCCGGATTTTTTCTGGTTAATAAAGATATGTCATCTTCTATCTTTCAGGATGTGGTTGGGCATCAGTCGAGATCGCCCCATATTCCTCCTCCTCCGCTTTCATCTTCAGACCATTCGGTATTTCCTGCGATAGACGGTGGTATGATATATTCCGAGTCATCTCCATTATCCTTTATGGCATAAGACAAGCAGATGATGTCGGCAGGCTCTGTCTTTATGATTTCGATGACAGGCTTTATATATTTTCTCCTTTTCATTTTTTTCTTATTTTATCAGTATTCTCTTTCCGTTTACAATATATATGCCATTAGGAAGGTCGAACAGCTTTCCGGTCGTGCCGATACAGTGTCCTGCGGTATCATATACCATGCTCTGAGACGGCATCTTGTCAACCGCCGTACCTGATATGTATGTCGTGCCTCCATCACCTGCAATGACCTTGAAAGGCATGTGTTTGAGGGAGCTTCCTCCGAATGTCTCTTCTATCCAGAAGCGGAAGCCTTTCATCTTCGCACTGTTGGTGATATTCCACAGTTTTCCTCCACTGAAAGCATATATATTCGCAGGAATCTGTTGGTCATAGTTGTATGTCCCGAAGAACTGTACTTTATGTGTGGCAGTGCTGTTGCTGTATTCTTCAGAAGGTTCATCTTCGTTTTCCCTGCTGTAACTTACTCCATCTATATAGTAGATGTCGCCGCTATTGTATGGTGTTCCATCAGAGAAGGCGTCCCATCCGTCACCGGCCGTCTTAGTGTAATCAGGCTTTCGTATTGTCTCTATTATATAGAAACTGCCAGCTTTTATTACAGGCCCGTCGTCATTTGCCGGGACATCAATCTTCTGGAATACAAGCATGTCACCCTCCATGCCACGCACTTCTGCAAGACGTGTGTCATTGCCAAAGGCGTTGCGTACTTGCAGTCCGGTGAGACTTACCGGCAGCACGATAGAACTCCAGAGGTTGTCGCCTATGTTTTCTCCCCTGTTGAATGTCCTGTGGAGCAGGAGGCGTGCCTTGTCATAGTCTTTCTCCTTCCTCATCTCATCTGTAATCTCCTCATTGAGTATGAGGTCCTCCTGACAGGAGTTTTCGTCCATATTGTCAGGAACGCCGTCACCGTCGGTATCGTCACGGACAAACACTCCATATATCTTGATGAAGTCCAGGGCGTCAAGTACTCCGGAGAATTCTATGCCGACCTCGTCGAAGTCTTTCTCCGTATTCATTATAATAAGACGTTTATCGCCTGCACCGATGACGCTTACGCCAAGCACGTTCCAGTCCTGTTGCTCTTCCTGTTTCCCGCCGTTGAGGTATGTTGTCATTTTCATCCATTTACCGACACCTACTGATGCGGTATATGTCTTGTTGTCTATCACGAATCCCACTTGAGTGTGCTTCCTGTAGGTATGTCCGAGATTCACGGCATATATTGCTCCACCAGCCGAAACGGTCTTTGCGAGTGTGAGTGGAGTTTCAAGGTCATTGTCTATGAGATTTGTCAGCGGATGTGTTACATTGGCAACGCTCAGTACATTGACATTCTTCATCCTCTCGATGTTGAGCGACGCTCCTGTCTCTACCGATACAACCTTCACGCCTGCAAGCGGTGTGGCAGGATTATCCTCCTCGGCTGCGAAGGCATAGAAGATGTTGAGCTTTGATATAGTGAGATTGAGCACACCCTCTTTCCACAACTGGAATTCATCGATGTCTTCTGCATCGTCAGGCACGATGACCGAATAGCGCATCTTCTCTGCCTTTGAACTTCCTATGAGTCCTAACGATACGGCGTTGGACTCTTCTACAGGTTTGTTGAAAACTTCCTGCCCGTTTTTGAAGCCGCGTATGCAGAAGAATTTCAGAGCGTCAAGTCCAAGTCCTTCCGAGCGTGTCTCTACCATAAAGCCCACACGCTTCAGCTTCTTGCCTGGCATCATATCCTTTATGGCATTACCGTCCTTTGTCCTAACACCTGTAATCATGATGTTCTCCGCGAGTCCCAGTCCGCCTGTGTCTTGGGCGTAGGCTCCGGTCTGTGCATTGAGTATATTGCTCGGGTCGCTCAGGTCATCGATGTTTATGAGTGCTCCGGATACTCCGTGCGTGTTTGTCGACAGCATGTAAACTTCATCAGAGACATTATAAAGAGGCTTGTCGTCAATTGTCATATCTATGTCGTCCATGCCGCGGTGTATGGTCAATGTCTCTGTGCAGTGGCAGTCCTTCACGGATGTTGCGGTCACCACGTAGTCGCCGTTTACCGTCATGCCGGTAATGTTTCCCTCGCTGTCTATTACAGCGTTGGCACCTTCAGGCTGTGATGTGATGGCGTAAGTGACATCGATGTCCGCAGCCTTTGTCACCTTGTATGTCGTCTCGGTATCGCAGATGTGTGCATCGGCAGAAAGGCGCATGTCGCAACGGTGGCTGACGGCATCGGGAGTACGTACGTATGCGTACTGTATCTTCATGCCTCCGATGCCTACGCTTCCCTGCTGCAACTCTGCACCATAGCAGTCCTGATTGACACGAATCTCAATGTCACCGCTATTGCCGCCTGTCAGTGATACTTTAAGAATGTCGCCCGAGACGGTGATGCCATCACCCCAGATGTCTTCTTCCTTCTTGCCAATTATTTTCTTCCCAAGATAAAGTTTTATGGTCTTTCCTCCAATGTTCAGGACGTCTGTAGCATTGGCATAATGAAAGCCGAAGACGGTACCGGCCTTGAAGGGTGCTTCGTTGTTGCTGCTTTCAGGATTATAATTTCTCGGCATAGCCTTGACAGTCGCGTGTCCGCCTCCGACACCTACTGAAACAAAGTTTACTCCATTTTCCAAGTCCTCGTCAATGAGTTCTTTGGTATTCGCAATGTCGGAACTCTCCGCCTCAAGGACAAGGTCCTTCCCGAAGTCCTTGTTGAAAGCCTGTATGCCCTCTGCAGAGTTTACAAGATTGTACTGCTTAGCTTTTCCTACAAAGGCATATTTCACTCTCGTGTTTGCAATCAGTTCGAGCTTTACTCCTCCGGCAGGCATGAGACATACCTCGTCAAACTCTTCCGGGGCCTCTACCGAGAGCGTTGTGGTCACGTCTTTGGAACCGGGAATCTTTATTAGCGAAAGACTGAGTGCACCGGCATTCTGCCCTTCCGTGACAGGTATAGGGTCGCCAATCTTCTCCCCGTCGCGGTAGAACTGTATGGCGTATGCCTTTATCACGTCAAGCGAGAGGAGGCTGCCCTCGGCACTTGCAATGACAAATCCGGCTGTTGTTCCTGCCGAATAATGATTTTTCATGTCGCGGATGCTTACGACAGGAGCCACACCGACACCGACGCTGACACCTCCGGGGAATGATGCCGTATTGCTCAAGTCCTCGTCCACCAGGTTGTCAAGGTCGTTTGCCCATGCACCGACATCTACAGTGCTTACGAGCATATTCACTTCGCATCCGTCACCGGCAAGCGCACGGCGACCGTTCAGATAGTGCTCTCCTGCCGGATCCGTCTGTTGCCATACAGGTTTCTTCATATCCTGTGATGCTGCATCGGCAACACCTGAGCATAGACAGATACATAGCAACACGTATCTGAAGACATGATTGTAGTACTTTGAAAACAATTTGAAGTCCATAAACTATGAAAAATAATTACACCTAAAATTTATATTATCTATATAGTTCCAAGCGCCTGCAAGCCTTGTCGGCCGGCAAAATAGCCTTCACGCAGACCCTACCATTATCCTCATTATCCTGTGCCTTTTTTTTTAGCGTGTGCAAAATTAGTCAAATACTGACATGTATGGTTGTTTAGTTAATGCATATTAATATTAGGGGGGGGTAATTTGCATTATTTAATACTCTGCGCCGCATGTTTCTGTGATATTCATCTCTATTGAAGGAGAATGTGCTGGTGGAGCAGTGTGTCGAGACTGCCATGATATGAGCCCCGGACTGACGATGTCCGCTTCCCTTTTCGGGGACTCAGCCCGTGGCTGTCGATGCCTTGCATCATTACATTGTAATCCTCTTCCATGCCAAGCGGATGGAGACTATGTAGAGGGGCATATCCCAAGGGTGACCTTTTACGTTATGAAAGGTCACCTTTGGCATTGTAAAGTGTCACCCTTTGCATAGTGAAAGGTCACCCTTTCCACAGCAAGGAATCTCTCTCCACATCCCTTGTTTCGTCTATGCGTGCCTTTATCTTTTCCTGGCGGAGGTCAGGAGTGCCGGAACGCCGTCGTTTGTGGGGCAGTGTGTCTCTCATCGCCGTAGAGGCGGCACTGGAGCAGGGGTGGGTATATGTGTTGGCATGACTATGTGTCAGTCTTCGGCAATGAGCTGTGCCCCATGTATATGCTCCAGAATACTTACATGAGTGCAGGCAGTCTCGGTAGGCGAGGATATGGATGTTTTTATTCTGACATTACCAAGTAAAATGATAAAAAATATTAAAAACGCAAGGAAATGCATTATGCTGTTCTCATATTCCGATAAATATCCTTATTTTTGCATAGACTCTATGTGTCAGTGCTGTCTGCAACAGCGAGATGCACTCTCCATCTGCAAAAGAAAGCTGATGTGGTAAAGGTTCACATCTTTTCCCTGTTATGGTTCGGAGCGAGTTCCGGACTGCAGGGCGAAGCTCTTTTCCCCACGCCGAGTCTGTCACGGAATGGTGCGTGGCATCATGAAGTATGACGGTCTGGGCGGGAGAATATAGAGTCACTATATTTTAGGAAGCGTTTGCACGCGCTCTGTTCTTGACACTCTGAAATTCTCGCAAAATTTCTTGAAATAGTCGGAACATGGCAACGGTGAATGCTCATGGGATGTTTTTTTATGGACATTCCTGTATGCGTGTCTTCATGGCATTACTGTATCCTGTACGTAATGCGCATGAGGGATTGGCGTATAGGGATGATTGTATAAACACATCGGCGTGGGTTTCGCGTTGCTCGTTCAACTATTTCGGGCAATGCGAGAAGCCTCAGAGTGTGGAACGGGCAACAGGCACGGATCTCCACGCTTTTTTTGTATAGTCTCCGGTTCTTTCTCTTTTTCTTTCCACAGCTCTGGCGCAGGGAGACAGGCAGGGTGCAAAACTGTATAGCCATGAAATGTTTTATGTCCATGTCATGTGTTGCAGCGGCAGTAATGTTGCTGGTGTGTTGTATTGTTTCCTTGGATGCTGACGCGCAGGTCAAACGATTATTCACAGGTACGAAGACTGCGAAGATTGCGAGAAATGCCGCAAAAGGTGCCGCGGGAGCCGGTGCCATCCATGCTGCCGGTAACCTTCCACGCAATGTTTCTCAGGTGCATCCGCAAGTCGTACCCCGAGCAACACCTGTTGGGACGGCCGCTCCCCTACAAGCCCCTAAGCAGGTCCAAAGGCCTTTTTCCTTGCCTGTCTCGCTTCCAAAGCTGAAAGTCCCCGCCAATGTCGTTGCCCAGCGGACAGCCAAGATAGAGAAGCGTTTCCTCTCTTACGCCACGATAGAAAGCCAGTCAATAGACGACCCGGACCCGCTGTCGTTCCCCATGACGGAAGGGCAGAGGAAGATAGCCTCCCATATATATAATGAAATAAAGTCTTTCGGAGGCAATGGTGTCAAGGTGACTCTCTCCGACGACCAGTATATCTATGTGGATATCCCCTCAAATATAAAGGAAGAAGTCCCCTCAATTCTCTTCATGGCACACATGGACGTCACGCCGGAAGCACCCGGCAAAGGGATAAAGCCGCAGGTGCACCGCAACTATGACGGCGGGACAATCACCCTCGGCAATGGCATCACCCTCAGTCCGGATATGCCTCAGGGCGCACATCTCAAGAATCTGAAAGGGAAGACCATCATCACGAGTGACGGCACGACGCTGCTCGGCGCAGACGACAAGACAGGCTGTGCGGTGCTTGTCACCATGCTGGAGGAAATCATCAGGAATCCGAAGTCCCGGCACGGACGCGTGATGGTGATGCTCTCGCAGAACGAGGATGTAGGCAAGGCCGCATACCGCTACGACTCGGAGGTGTTCGGGACGAGACCGGATATCGTCATAGACGTTGACGGCGACGACCCTCATGCGTTCTCTGTTGCCAACTTCACGGCTATAGGGCAGACAGTACGCTTCAAGGGAAACATGGCACACCCAAGCCACGGTCTTGAAAACAAATATGGTGATGCGCTCACAGCCTCGTCTTATTTCATCGGCAGCCTGCCGCCTTCGGTACATCCGAGTGCGAGCGCCGGACGGAAAGGCTATATACACTGCTACTCCTGCGAGCATCCCAAGGACAGTATGGGCGAGGAAATCCGAGACGAATACATAGCGAAGATACGCCTCCGCTATTTCGACAAGAACGAGGGAGAGCCCCTGCGCCGGTATCTTGACAGCGCATTCGTGAAGACAAGCCGTGCCTTCCCTTTCGTGAAGGTGACACGAAGCGAACCGGCACTGCAATATGAGAACATCGCATACTCCATGCCGGAATACGTTCCACAGCTTATAACCATGGCCGCTGTAAAGGAATTCATGGTTGCCGTTCCCCGTAATGAGCGTGGCGGCACAACCTCCGCAATGCTTTCAGCACGTATGCCCGACATGATTCCCGGCGGTCCATGCATCTACTCCGGACAGCAAAGCGAGCACAGTATCTATGAATGGTGTTGTGTGGAGGAGATGGCGCAGATGGTCAGCGTGGTGGAAAACATAATTGGCGCTGTGGCAAAGATGAAATGAATCTTTTCATATAAGTAAGTCACTAAAATTAAACGATACTATCTATTATAAAGCACGTCTTTACATCTTGTATGTATAAACCTTGTTCTTTTTGGCTGTTTCCGCCTTATCACTCAGTCGCATAGCCCGCTATGCTCCTTCGTTCCAAGACGAAAACATCTCAAAAATACCAAAGATTTATACTATACATTAATTTTTGTGACCTACTTATAATAAACATGTATAATAAAAACAAACAACAAAAAGATGAAAAGTAAAAGTTTCAAGACATGGACAATTCTCCTCTCATTGCTTCTTGCTGCAAGTATGGAGATGAAAGCGCAGGATGTAATCAACTATTTCTACATGAAAGACGAGGTATGCCCACCAGTGACATTGAGTACATCAGACGGAACAAAAGTGGTAAATAATGGAGACAGAATAGATGGAAAGATAAGTATATATTCCGCAACGGATTGCAACGGCAATAAAATCCTGGACATATCTTCCGACAAGACATCAATAAGGACAGGGCAACCGACCGTCAATGAATATATATTCTCCACTCTTTACCCGACAACGGACAACAGTGCAGGCAGTTACAGTGAAGACTATTATGCTGAGCCATACAGCAATTCGTCAGCTGGCAGTGACATAGGACATACTGTTGTGGAAAGCGTTAACAAATTGGCAGAAGGGATGGGAAACATGGCACGCAACAGCAGTCCTGCAACAGGTTATCCGTATTTGGCCTTGGATTTGGGCATATCACGAATGTATGGTGAATTTGCACGCTTGCATTGCTGTCTTGGCGGAGATGCCGGTTTCCAGCTTTATGGAGGTATAGGTAAGGACTGGATTTTCAATGGTGATAACAAGGACAAGATGTCGTGGCATGCAGGATTGGGATATTACATGGTACTTGGATATTATGAAGACCAGCAGTTCGATTTCGGAATAACATATTCCGAGACAGCGGTAATAGCAGGCGGTGCCATCACATGCGATCTTGGCTATCGTTATTTCTTGGGAAGAGCAAGACGCCTTGGTTTCTTCGGTGGTATGGGCTTTGGTGTCGGTAATGTAAAAGACTGTTTTAAGGAAAGATACGAAAATGAGAAATTCCCTGGCAAGTTTGTCTGGGATGTACAAGTGGGAGTTTGTGTCAAGATATTTGCAGGTAAATAGTTCATTAAAGTTAATGACATTAAAAAAAGTAGTTTTATGAAAAAAATGTTTTGTTTTATTATCATCGCCTTATTGGCGACAGCTTGGTCTTTTGCCAAAGAAGAGCAGAAAGTGACAAATCCTGCACAGCAGGGTTACTATTGTACTCGTTGTGATGTACAGCTTAGGCAGATGCTTGTAAAGGTGGGGGAAAGAACCTGCCGTGCATGCAAGGGAAAAGGCTGGTATGGATATGGGCGTACAAAAGAAGAATGTCGTAAGAACGGTACTCTTTCTGATCCCTGCAACTATTGTGGTGGCAGAGGCGTAGCGGAAATAAAAGAATATAGATGGGTCTGTCCGAGATGCCAGGGAAGATTCAATGTGAGATAATATGCGCTTTTCTTGCATCCGTATACCGAACACTTGATTTCTCCATTCTATATGGGGATATTGTGAGATGTGAAATCTAAAGTTCCGCGATACAATGTTTTTTATTATTGTATCGTGGAAAAACAAATGAAAATATCATGATTGACTATAAAGAACTTTACAACAGGTCTATGTCAGGCGACAAGAACGCTTTTGACGACCTTGACGACATGGCCGGAAGTGGAAATGCTGAGGCACAGTATTTCCTGTCACGTGTTTATGGCAGTGAGGACAGCCCGTTCAGGAACGAATCGCTTTCCGGATACTGGCTTAATAAGAGTGCAGGCTATGGATACGAGCCGGCAAGGAGAGCCTTGAATGGACTTACACCCGATATGAGGGAACTGTACGGACTTGCGGACAACACCTCTGAACCGGAAGACAATGAAGACCATGGCAAAGATGCCATACCTTATGGCCTATGGTCTTTTTCCGGGCGTATAGACCGTACCACTTATGCCGTGTATGGCTTTACCGTAGGTGTCGTGGTCTCTTTGATATTCTTCTGTATCGGCTTTTTTATCAACGAGCAGAGCGTCGGCAGAATGGCGGCTGATAATATCCGATTTATATTAAGAGTGGTTTTAAGTTATCCGCTTCTTACATTGTCTGCAAAGCGTGCACATGATTGCTCGTATTCCGGTTGGGTGGTCTTGATTCCGTTCGTTGGACTGTTTCTGTTGTTCAAGAAAGGTGTCTCTAAGGAAAACAAATATGGTCCGGTTCCAGAATGATGGTGTTCACGGGGACATAAATCAGGCAAAGTGAAATATAGGCAAAGAGCGGTAATATATTTGCTCTTTGCCTATATTCGTCTACATCAATCCGGTCATTGGTGTTCAATCCGGTTTGTTTTTATCTCCGTTGTGTTGCAACCGTTTTGTCTTGTGCTTTTCCCGATGTTGTTAAGGAGGATTATTTTTTCAGTTCACGGCGGTAGATGAGTACGGTGGTGAGGAAATAAACGGCAGTCTGTATCCACAGGGCGATGATTTCGGGACGGATATCCTGTATTCTTGCGCCCATGGAATTCATGGCGATGAAGCCCTTTATGCCGAAAGTGCTGGGGAACAGGTAGCTGAACCATTTCCACACCTCTGGAATACTGCTTGCCGGCCACGACACTCCTGCCATGAAGAGTAGGGGGACGCTGGTGAACACTACGATGAGGAATACGTCCTCGCGCTGGCGTATGATGCTCATGGCCGTCATGCCGAAGAAGATGCATGACATGAGGAACGGCATGAGGAAGAGCAGGAAGTCCTTCCAGTAGATGATGCTTACGAAGCTGAAAATCTTGGGTATGACGAGGAGTATGTATGCCGCGAGCACGGTGTACAGGAGTATGTATGCCATCCATCTGCCTCCGATGATTTTCATGGTGCTGTCGTACAGAGGTTTCCGCGGTATGATTCTGCCAGTCTCTTCGCGCTGGGTGCCGGTCCATAGCCCCATGCCGAGGAGCATTGTCTGCTGAAGGATGAGTATGAGTACTCCAGGGAGTATGAAATTGCCGTATCCTCCTGTCGTGTTGAATATCGGGACATCCCTGCATTGCAGCGGCATTGTTGCGATTTCATCTTCACGTTCGGTATAGTTGCCGAGCAGTCTTGTCTGTATACCTGCACCCATGAGTCCCTGTATGCTCACGGCAGTCTGGTAGACGTTCTTGTATGCGAGCATCAGCGACATGTCGCAGTATACGCCGACGGTAGCCTGCTCCATCCTGTTTATGCGTCTGGCGAAGTCCTCGGGGAAGTAGAGCACTCCGTATGCCTTCTGGTGTCCGATGATGTCTTTCGCCTCGTTGAGGTCGTTTGCGTAGTAGCTTACCTTCACTTCAGGAGAGGCGTCGTACATCTGTATGAACTTGCGGCTATGTGATGAGAGGCTCTTGTCGACGACCACGACAGGGACTTCATGCACGACCTCGTTGTTGTACACCCAGGAGTACAGCACAGGGTAGGAGAGAGGGATGACCAGGAGGATGAGCAGCATGCCCTCGTCCTTTATCATACCAGTAATCTCCTGTTGCCATATTGCGCAGAGATGTCTTATATGTCTGAATATCTTGTGCACGGTTTTTCCTCCTTATTTTACATAGACATATTGCTCGAAAGCCTTCTTTATCCTGCCGATGAAGAGCAGCGGCAGCAATGCGAAGAACAGTAGGGCGGCGACGTGTGGCCAGGAGTCTGCAAGCGGGTATCCGTTGAAGACGTTAAGGGCGTAGACAAGCCAGTAATGGCGCATTGGGAAAAGCCACGCAAGCGCCTCCAGCGGTGCGTCCATGGCAAATGCCGGGAATGCCGCACCTATCATCGAGAAGCTGAGCACGCCCCACAGGGAGCATATGCTCATGGCCATGCGCATGGACGGCATGAGCCCGAAGATGGCGAGTCCGAAACCCTGTCCTGCCAGTACGGCGAGTATACAGAGCGCGAGAATCCATGGCAGTCCTCCTTCGTGGGTGAACCCGAGTACGCTGAAGAGGTAGAATGCGTGTATGAGCATCATCGCGAGAAACAGCAATGTCTGCGGGAGCATCTTTCCTGCAAGGGCGATGAAGATGTTACCTCCTGCACGCTGCATCAGCTCCTTGCTACTTCCGTGTTTCACCTCAGTGCCTGCGGAGTATGCCGTGAGTATCATGATGAAGAGCATGATGGCGGCAGGGAGGAGCATGGTGGAGAGGTAAAGGTTGTAGCTTGTCGTGGGATTGTTGACAAGATGTACATCGAGAGTAATCGGTTGCAGGAATGTCATGGCCTGCCTGTCTGTAAGTCCTTTTGCCCGGAGTGTAGCCTGTGCCACGCCAGCGTTGGCGAGTGTCGTGACAGTCTTCAGGTCGCGGAAGAGCAGTGCGCCTGCTGTCAGTGATGTATTGGAGTAGTAGAAAGACACTGTCGGAGCTCTGCTTGCAAGCAGTTTGTCAGTGGTGCCTTCGGGTATGTACAGGAAGGCGTAGATGTCTCCGTGCTGTATCGCCTTTCTGGCTTCGCTTGCCGATGCATAGTGTGCCGCGACATGCGATGTCTGCATGCCGTCAAGGCGGCGTATTATGGCACGTGTCGTGCTTGTATTGTCAAGGTCCACGACACCTACCGGCATCTCCTGTGGCTGTCCTTCCTCCATAAGTGATGTGAAATATACCATCACAAACAGCGGAAAGATGACCATGGAGAGGAGATACACAGGGTTTCTCCGTATCATGCCGCATTCGCGTAGCATTATGTCAGCAAGTCTTCTCAATGTCCTGTCCTTTCTTTCTTATCTCTTTACGAGTGTCATTCCCGGGCGCAGGCCGTCAAACGGGTTGATGGGACGTGCCTTTACCTCGAATGTCTTGAGGTCATACTGTCCGTTGGACTTTGTCGCTTTCCATGTGGCGTAGGAGCCTTGGTCCTTGATATAGTAGACCTTCATCTCGAGGTCTTTGCCGAATGCCGGGCAGAATGCCGTGAATGTGTCGCCTACTTTCATGCCGTTGAGCTGATCCTCGCGTATGTTGAATGTGGCGTATACGTTTTTCATCATGGATATTGTCATGATGGGCGAGCCAGTGCCGACGAGCTCTCCTGTCTTCGGGTATATGTCGCTCACCTCGCCGTCCATCTGCGCTGTCTGTACAGTCTCGTGTATATATGCTTCCACTTCCTGCAACGCGCCCTTTGCACGGCTTACCTGTGCTGCTGCGGCACGCTTCTCCTCTTTCCGCGCACCGTTGACAGCCATGTCGTACTGGCTCTTGGCAGCCTTCATCTGTGCTTCCATTGCCTTGTATGCAGCATATGTCTCGTCGCGCTTCTGCGCCGTCACGACACCCTCGTCGAAGAGTCTCTGTATGCGTTCGTAGCTTTTCTTTGCCACTTCTGCACCAGCCTGTGCCTGCCGGTATACTTCGTGTGCGCCGCGTATCTGCTCTTGTCTTGCACCGGCCTGTGCCATGTCTGACATTGCCTGTGCGGCATCTCCAGCACTTTCTGCCTGTGCCTTCTTTGCCATAATCTCCGGGCTGTCGAGGATGGCGAGAGTGTCTCCGGCCTTGACATAGTCGCCCTCCTTGACGCAGATTTCCAGTATACGTCCCGGTACCTTGCTTGACACGCGGTATTCTTCCACTTCAATCTCTCCCTGTATCTCCTCCTTTGCCGTGCCGATTGTGAAATAGCCAATCAGACCTACTACAAGAACCACAAGTGTGAATGCCACCACTGCGAGCATTACACTCTTATTTTGCTGCTTCTCGTTCATATCGTTTTCTTTTTGTTTTTTCTTTTGTATGTTCTTTGTCTTTATAGCCGCCGGAATGTCGTTGCGGCCATGGCGTCACTCCATGGTGCCCAGTGCCTTCTGCAGAGACAGCTGGCTCATGCGGACATCAATCTCGGCATCGATCTTCTGGCTTTTGGCCTGATACCATGCCGTTTGTGCCCCTATGACATCAGTGGAACTTATCACGCCTTCCTTGAATCCGAGGGTGGCGCAACGCAGATTCTCCTCTGCACTCTTGATGTTCTTGTCTGCCATGGCGAGTCTCTTGTTGGCTTCGCTTACCTTGAATTTCTGCTGGTTTATCTGCAGAGCCATCTTCTCCTTGGCGTCGGCAAGTTCATACTCTGCCATCATGGTCGCCGCCTTTGAAGCCCTGACCTTGTAAGTACCCTCAAACCAGTTCCATACAGGCACGCGGAGGATAATCCCGACATTCCATATACCGGAGAATTTCTTCTCAAATCCGTTGTATACATTCGGGTTAGAAATCATGTATCCGCCAGTGAGAGCCACCTGTGGCAGGAATGCAGCGCGGACAAGGTTTGTCGTCTGTCGTGACATGTCTATGGCATTCTCGAGCATTTTCGTCTCCGCCCTGCTGTCTATAGCTGTCTGTGGGTCTACGGAGGTCTCGCTAATCAATGCGATGTTGTCGCTGTTTTCGTCGGCAAGGATGATGTCTGAGTCTATCGGCAGTCCGCACTGCTGGCAGAGAAGCATCTTCGCCAGTGCCACACCGTTCTCTGCCTGTGTGAGTGCTATCTCGCTTTCGTTTACCTTTACAGCGACTTTCAGTCCGTCGGCTTTTGTCGCCACGCCTTCGCGTATCATCTTCTGCACATCGTCATGAAGCTGCACGACGAGTGTGTTGAAACGTTTTGCCAGTTCCTGTTTGTGGCGCAGGGAGACTACAAGCCAGTAGATATGGTCTGTCTCGTAGATGGTCTCATGTGTCCGCTGGTGTAGCCCGTTCTCCGCAAGCTCCTCCTGTATGTCCGCCATGTTGTTGAGAGCCCTTATCGCTCCTCCCATATATATAGGCTGTGTGAGCATTACAGAACCGGCGAATATCTGCCTTGTGTCGGTGCGGAAAGCGTCTGTTATGGCAGCGCCGATACTGTTGCCCTTGGTGTCTATGCCCATAGATTGCAGGCCCTGCATCAGTTTCTGTGCCGCAGCTGGGGAAATGGTACCGTCGGCGATATATGGGCCGAGTACATTCTTAGCAAAGTCGCCTATGCCAGCCGATACCGTTGTGCCGAGATTGTTGAACAGGGTCTTCTGGCCGTCGTTCAGGATACTTATCTCCTTGCTGGTCAGTTCATAGCCGCCCAGTGCGGTGATGCGTGGCAGATACTTGGTGCGTGCCGACTTGCGCATGTTCATGGCCACATCCTTTTTCACCCGTCCGATTGCCAGTTGTCTGTTGTTGCTCAATGCCAGAGCCCTGCAACTGTCCAGCGTCAGTGTCTGCGATACAGCCGGCAGTGTGGCGAGTGTCACGGCAATGTATAAGATGGTTCGCTTCATTTCTTGCATAGGCTTTCCTTTTTATGTTTTCAGTGCCTTCTGGCGGTATTTATATAATGTATTATGCGTCTTCCTTTTCGTGCAGGATGTCTTTTCATGAGCCTCCTAAAGGCAATGCGGGATGTTCTTCCTCTGTATGTAATGCTTTGCGAAAACATTAGGAATACTTGTGCAAAGATATTCAAATTTGTTTAAATCACAAGTAATTCACAATCAGAAAGTCAAGTATTTTGGAGTTTTTAAAAGTTGCTTGGGAATCTGGAACATATTTTCATATAAAGAGAACAAAAGGTATATTCGGTCGTTTAGTCGTTTGCTTAGTTGCAGGTTGCTGTTCTTCGAAGCTTGATGTATCTATAGAGTCCACCAGTAAGTGCAACTTTTGTACAAAGTTACATATAATATATGGAAAAGATCTGAACATTCAGTTGTATCGCACGTGAACTGTAACTATATAAGGTCGGCAAAGGCATTGCGTATGCGTCCAATGCCCAGTTCATCAAGAGCCACTACTTTGATGTCATCTTCAGTACCTGTATGGCACGTGCCTGTTCCTCTTTGCTGCTATGTATCCCAGTTCCATATCAAATGCAATTGTTGAGCTTTTCAATGATTCTCTCCTTTTCACCGCTCCCTTTTGTTGACAGCCTGAGCAACGGAAAGGAATAGATGGCGAAGATATGGTCTTTCATCCTATCCCGCTGATACTGTTCCGTCTTATCGTTATGGAAAGAATAGCCGTCGGTCTCAATAGCAAGCACAGGCTTCTTGCTGAGACTATTGATAACAAGGAAATCGACATGAGTGTTGTAATTGCTGGCATATGCCAGTTCCTCCTGCGACATAAGGGCTGTGTCCTTGATAATATGTCGGAGTGGTACGTGGCAGAATACCTTCAGACAGGAGAAACGGGTGTCTGATGTAAGTATGCTGTTGATTAAATGATATGTCATATTTTCTGAAGCATACTCGGAGATATGAGGCAAATGTTCAAGCATGGCCATTCTCTCTGCCGTATATTGTTCGTAGAGATAGTCGAAGATGGAGGATATCTTGCTGTCGGTAACGGTGCAGTTGTTGTAGTGGATGTAGTCGAGTAAGTCCATGATGTTGCCATGTCTCTCCTGCTCATTGCCTGTCATCACGAGGCATAATTTCTTTTTTGCACGTGAAACAGCCACATTCAGGAGGTTGGCATCATCGGCAAATGGAGTTATCTGATTATCTACCACACTCATGATGATGGCATCCTTTTCCCTACCTTGGAATTTGTGTATGGTGGCGGCATCCAATTCCTCCATCTGGCAGTGGAACTGGTTAACTTGGTTTTTGTAGGGCGTGACAATGCCTATGTCTTCATATCCTGTCAGAGAAGGAAGCACCTCCTCACGCACCACGTCTATCTCACGCTGGTTATACTGCCCTGTTGCATGGTTGCCTTTTCGGGTAAAATAGGCACAAAGTACATCCTCCTCTCCATGGTCACGAGTCATGATGAGCAGGTTGCCTCCATAGAACTTCTGGTTGCAGAAATTGATGATGCGAGGATGGCAACGGTAATGTTCACGGAGCATGGTTTCGGGCACATTTTTGATAACAGTGCGGATGGACTCTAAAAAACTGTTCTTTGCGCAGTCATATCCTTTTGGGATATGGTGCTGCTCCATGATGGCTGTCAGTTTAGCCCTATCCTCAGCCGTCACCACATTGGAAAGTTGGAGCGTATCGCCGACTATTACGGCATTTTTTGCGCAAGTGAGAGCCAAGGCACCAGTCTCTACGGACACTTGCGAGGCTTCGTCCATGATGATATAGTCGTAGGGCCTGTCACCACAAAGCCACGACCGGGCAGAGAAGGTGGTGCTCAACACTACGGGGTATCGTTTCAAGAATTCCTTGCCATGGGTCTTCATGTCCTTTGTGTCTTGGAAGAAGATGCTTTCCTTCTTGTCATATCTGCTATGGAGAGATGCTTTGAGCAGCGTCATAGAAGTATCTGTCAATGTCTTCGTCAGCAAGTCGGCATTGTATGTGGATAGTTCTTGCTTGATAGTTGACAAGCGTTCTTCTATCTCTGCACGTCGGTTGAGATAATATAGCGTCTGAAGTTCTATGATCAATAACTTCATGTCAGCCTGGTCATATCTGTTGCGCAGTCTCAGTCTGTATCGGCACACTATATGCATCCAGAGCGATTTCAATCCCTCTATCATTTTTGACCATAGACCATTTGGGACAATGAGTGTCCCAGCTGCCTTGGACTGATAATGTAGCCATAGACTGATGATGAGTGACGAACGCGTCCTTCTCTCCAACGGAGTATGTTCATCAATTCCATTATCCATGCAAAAGTGCTTCCATTCCAAATCAACATTTTGCTGTTCCTGACGCAGTATGGCATCCTCATTCTGTAGCACATACACCTTGTCAAGGCTTTTGAGCGTATCGTGCAATGTTTTTATGCCATCCCACATAGAGCAAGGCCATGAAGAGACCTCTGTAGGAATGACTGTCTGTTGGCAAAGAAAGAGAGCCTTGTTCTCCTTGCTGCCAAGCGGAGCCATAATGAATGCAAGACCGTATTTCTCCAACTTCTCCTGGACATTTGTTATGGCAGAGTTGTTGTTTGATACCACAAGCACGGTTTTTTCATTCCTTACGATATTGGCAATGATATTGAGAATGGTTTGTGTTTTTCCTGTTCCTGGAGGACCTTGCACCACGCTTACCTGATATTCAAAGGCTGCTGCCACGGCTCTCTTCTGGCTGGCATTGCAGCCAAACGGATATATCAAGTCCTTATGGAAGAGTTTCTTCACCTTGTGTTTGCTGGGATTGATGTAGCAAGCAGCTGCGGTCTTGTCGTCAATGAAATCCACTTTATTGTATACCTGCGATAATATACCCTCCTTATCATTCTCCTTCCGAAGCGGATTAATGGCAGCCACCTGTTTAAGGTAGGCAAAAGTGTTCTTCGAGGTCTCATCATCAAGACAGGTTTTGACTACGTTAAGCTGCCCATCGGCATATTCTCCCTCAAAACCGCTATGGTATTTGACACGCCAGTAAATATTCTGTCCGTCTTCAAACTGCCATATCTCCGCTACATCTGTCTGCAAACGACCACCTCGGAAAACTTTGTGAAGTTTTGGGATAAGCCATTGTGGCTTGGTGAGCCATATTACCTTGTCCGCACTATATGTATAGGACTTGGGGCTATTTTTAAAGCAGACACGAAAGGCAGAAGCACCCAACTTGCTGATGGATGCTATCTGCAATGTCTTCAACTCTCCGTTCAGGATAATAAGTGACTTGGTGAGGTTTTGCATAGTCTATTCCTGAATGTTTTCCACTGTGCACACGAGTTGCACTTGTCGGTTAGCTCTATACATTTGATTTCATATTCTCGTTTCGATATATACTCACCTTACGTGTAAGAAAGTGTCTCCTGGTGTTTTTATACGGAAAACTCTTTATTTCATATTTGCGGCCTTTACCTTTTTGAATAGGTCGGAAGCGAAGACAAGGTCGTTGAGTTTCTCGTTCGTGGAGGCCATGACCATATCCTTGTTGCCCTCCCATTCCTTCGAGCCGTTGTATATGAAGAGGATATTGTCACCTATACCCATGACGGAGTTCATGTCGTGGGTATTGATGATTGTCGTCATGTTGAACTCCTCGGTGATGCCGTGCAGGAGTTCGTCTATGACAAGTGATGTTTTTGGGTCCAGTCCCGAGTTCGGCTCGTCACAGAACAGGTATTTCGGGTTCAGCACTATCGCACGTGCTATCGCCACACGTTTCTGCATACCTCCTGAAATCTCTCCCGGGAACTTGTCCTGCGCCATGATGAGGCCGACACGGTCAAGACATGCCTGTGCGCGCTTTATGCGGTCGCGGTATGTCATCTTGGAGAACATGTCAAGAGGGAACATGACGTTCTCGAGCACGGAGAGCGAGTCGAATAGTGCCGCCGACTGGAATATCATTCCCATCTCGCGGCGCATGGCTATACGCTCGTCCTTGGACATGGTGACGAAATCCCTGCCGTCGTAGAGCACTTCGCCCTCCGTAGGGTCAAGAAGCCCGACGAGATTCTTCATCAGTACGGTCTTTCCCGAGCCCGACTGGCCTATGATAAGGTTTGTCTTGCCGTTGCCGAATGTGGCGTCTATTCCTTTGAGCACTTCCCTGTCGCCAAAGGACTTGTGTAGGTTCTTTACTTCAATCATGTCAGCTGAGGAGATTTGTCAGGAAAACGTCAGAGAAGAGTATGAGTACCGAACTGCTCACTACTGCCGATGTAGAGGCGTCTCCGACCTCCACGGAACCGCCCTCCACACTGTATCCGCAGTAAGAGGATACGCTGGCAATTATGAATGCGAAGAACTCGCTCTTGATGATTGACATCCATACAAACCACTGGTTGAACGAATGTTGCAGTCCGAGCGTAAGGTCGTCGGGCGGAAGAATATGGCCTATGTATGCCGTGGCGTATGCCCCTATGAATCCCATGCCGTTGGCGAATATCACAAGAACAGGCATCAACGTGAGCAGGCCGAGGATTTTAGGCAGTATGAGATATGCCGCGGAGTTTATGCCCATGATGTCCAGGGCATCTATCTGCTGCGTCACACGCATCGTGCCGAGCTCCGACGCTATGTTGGAACCCACCTTCCCAGCGAGGATTAGACACATGATGGAACTGGAGAACTCGAGGAGCATGATTTCTCTCGTCGTGTATCCGCTCACCCATCGCGGCATCCACGGCGACTGGATGTTGAGCTTCATCTGTATGCATATCACCGCACCGATGAAGAACGATATGAGAAGCACTATGCCGATGCTGTTGACACCGAGTGCCGACATCTCCTTGATATACTGCTTCCAGTACATACGCATACGCTCCGGACGGGAGAAAGTCCTGCCCATGAGTATACAGTATCGTCCGAAGACGTTGAGAAACTTAAAGACTAACATGGTGCAAAGATACGAAAATAAAATGAAGAACGGTAAAAGGCAGTGAAGAATTATGATTTGATTAGTTAAAAATATTGAATTACACATTGTTAATAACATATAATTCGGTATTTCTTTGTAATTTTGCATTTCGAATGTGCCGTTGTCGTGCCTCGTGGATATGCCTGTGAGGATGGCCGTGGCAATACAGGAACAGTAACGTATAAATAATTAAATACTCAAAGCAAAGATGAATATCACATTTGACAATTCTGCAAAAACCAGCGGAAAGCTGACGCTCGTTGTAGAGGAGGCAGATTACAAGAAAGACTATGACAAGGCTATCAAGGAACAGTGCCGTCGTGCCAATGTGCCGGGCTTCCGTCCGGGCAAGGCTCCTAAGGCTATGGTAGAACGCCAGATAGGTCCTTCAGTGCTTGTAGACACCATGAACAAACTCGTGGGACAGAAGCTCTACGAGTATATCCAGACAGAGAAGATCGACATGCTCGGCGAGCCTATGCCGTCTGACTCTCAGGAGCAGATAGACCTCGAGAAACCGGCTCCTTACACATTCGTGTTCGATATCGCCCTCGCTCCAGAGCTCAATGTAACATTCGACGGAAGGACAAAGATTCCTTACTATACAATCAAGGTCACTGACGAGCTCGTAGACCAGCAGGTGCAGATGTACGCAAGCCGTACCGGCTCTTACGAGAAAGTAGAGGAGTATCAGGACAATGACATGCTCAAGGGCGACCTCCGCCAGCTTGACGCCGAAGGCAACACCATGGAAGAGGGTATCAACCTCACAGAGTCCATCATCATGCCTAAGTACATCAAGAACGCTGACGAGCAGAAGAAGTTCGAGAACATCAAGCTCGGTGATGTCATCACCTTCAACCCACGTAAGGCATACGAGAACGATGCAGAGCTTGCTGCCCTGCTGAAAGTGAGCAAGGAGCAGGTCGCTATGTACGAGGGAGACTTCAGCTACCAGGTGACGGAAATCAGCCGCTACCAGCCACATGCTGTCAACGAGGAACTCTTCGAGCAGGCTTTCCCAGGTGCAGAAATCAAGGACGAGGCTGCTTTCCGTGCACGTATAGCAGAAGACCTTAAGGGACAGTTGGAGCAGAACTCTGAGTTCCGCTTCCTTGCTGACCTCCGCGAGGCTGCTGTCAAGAAGGCCGGTGATGTCCAGTATGACGATGAACTGATGAAGAAGATTATGCTCGCCAACAACAAGGACAAGGGTCAGGAGTATGTTGACAAGAACTATGAGGCAAGCATCAAGGAGCTTACATGGCATCTGCTGAAGAACAAGCTCGCCGAGGCTCAGGAGATAAAGATCGAGGATGCTGACGTCAAGAGCGCAGCAAAGGAGATGGCAAAGATGCAGTTCGCACAGTACGGCATGGCAAACGTCCCTGAAGAGTACCTCGACAACTATGTCCAGGAGATGATGAAGAAGCGCGAGAACATCGACTCTCTCGTGGAGCGCGCTCTTGATGTCAAGCTCGTTGCCGCTTTCAAGGGCATCGTCAAGCTTGACGAGAAGGAGGTTACCATCGACGAGTTCAATAAGCTCGCTGAGGCTTAAATCAAAGATTAATTGTGTATTCGTGCGGACATACCGTCCTGTACGATATGGATATGTGGGAAACAGGGATTTCGGTCTCGGTTTCCCACATTTCTTATATATAGCAGATTTGCCACACAGTGAGAAAATCCGTGAATAATCTGGAAGATAAGTAAGTCGCCTCAATTAGTCCAGATTAATGTGTAGAATCTGCTTTATCATAGATAGTACCGTTTGATTTTGGTAACTTATTATATAAACAATTGCACTTTTTCCAGCTTCTTGGTCACTTCCTATGCAAGGCTTATTCTTTTCAAGGATTCTAAAAGATTGATTTCATAACTATAAGTAATATGAGTGCATAGAAACCAGCTAAAACATCATCTAACATTACGCCCCATCCTCCTTTCACATTTTGGTCTACCCATCGACATCCTAAAGGTTTGAAGATGTCTATTATACGAAATAGTACAAAGCCTATTATTGCGAATAGCAATGTATTTTTTTCTGAAGGAGCCGCCAATAAAGGAATCCAAGTGCCTACATATTCATCAATAACAACCGTACGTGGGTCGGCGCCCCAATACTTCTCCATGACATTTGATGTCCACACTCCAACAAAAGTTATAATTACGATTAGAGCAAATATAACCCAGAAGAGTGTTGTTGGTAATAGGACAAGATAAAGGGTATACCATATCACTAACGCTATAAAGCCGGCAAAAGTACCGGGTGCTCCGGGGAAAAAGCCGCTTCCCAACCCAGTGGATACGATTATATGAAACCAAGGAGCCTTGCCTAATGGATGATTATTGTTATTGCTCATATCAATTCTGAATAAACTGTTCCACTGTTATTTTACGAAAGTGATTCTCGACTATGCCATATTTCATTTCTCGCGCCATTTGTTTAGATTTTATCAATGCCTCATACCCCAAAAGACTTCAGTATCTCAGCAAATATATCATTGGGTGACACTGTATCAAATAACTTCATAGACGTTTTTAGTTTCCGAACATCTATTTTGCTGCCCATTATGTCTTCAATGTTTTTTTTACCTACATGTTCATATATCGAATAGCAGCATTCCCTTAATCTTGCACCAAGTACCGGATGTTCAAGATACATTCTGGCTTCATCCACTCCATCCAAACCGTAGAACTCGGAATTGTAACTACGCCCAAGCCCTTTTTGCTGTGGAAATATAAACCAAATCCAATGGCTACGTTTCCGTCCATCTTTGAGTTCTGTCAACACCTGATTGTAACATGATTCTTGCGCATCAACAAAACGCTGTAAGTTATAAATATTACACATAGTCTTTACGTGAATTCAGGATAAGAGGTACCTGTAAAAGTTGGTAATCTCATAGAATTTTTGTATCTTTGTAGTTGAAACACAAATAGTTACAAATTATACAAAATAAGCATACGATGATTACCAATGACAAAATTACGGAAATTTTCTGTATTATCGACGATTTTAGCAAGAAATTTGACGGGGAAATCAAAAAATCCCGTGATGGAGCTTCCGTCCGCAGACGGGGCAAGGCACAGGAAGCGTAAGGGGCGGATGAGCGAGAGCG
>JAIDEM010000219.1 GCA_029054825.1 Prevotella sp.
TCGTATGGCTTGAAATACTCTGTGTCACGGTATTGCTGACATTCATCCTTCTGCTGTTTGGAGAGATAATTCCCAATGTGTACAGCCGCCAGAATCCGTTGGCTTTCTGCCGTCGGATATGCGGTGCTGTCATGACCTGTCGCAGAATCTTCTGGCCGCTGGAGACTGTGCTGATGTCTACGGGATTCCTGGCTTCCAAGGTTGTGCAGAAGGATAATTATGTACTTAGTGTCAACGAACTTGAACAGGCTCTTGAACTTACGGACAAGGATGATATACGTGAGGAAGAAAGGATACTGCAGGGCATAGTGCGTTTTGGCGACGAAATGGCCCGGGAGGTCATGACCAGCCGTCAGGACATTGTGGATCTTGAGATACAAAGCTCGTATGCCGATGTGCTCAAATGTGTCATAGAGAACAATTACAGCCGCATCCCGATATATCAGGGGAGCGAGGATAATATTCGTGGCGTCTTGTATATCAAGGATTTGCTTCCACATCTCTCCAAGCCTTCGACATTCCGCTGGCAGTCTCTTATCCGTCCGCCGTATTTCGTTCCGGAGACAAAGAAGATAGATGACCTGCTCCGCGACTTCCAGAAGAACAAGGTGCATATAGCCATTGTAGTAGATGAGTTCGGAGGTACATCGGGCATCGTCACTCTCGAAGATATTCTGGAAGAGATTGTCGGAGAGATTAATGATGAGTTTGATGACGAGAGACGTTCGTTCACAAAGTTGGACGACAACACTTATATCTTTGAAGGCAAGACACTTATCACGGATCTTGTGAAGATTCTTGATGTCGATGATGATGAGTTTGATGATGCTTGCGGAGATAACGGTACCATTGCCGGTATGCTTCTGGAGTTGAAAGGTGATTTTCCTGTACGTCACGAGACGCTGGAGTACAAGAAATACTCCTTTGAGGTTCTTGAACAGGAAGACAGGCGCATATCCAAAGTGAAACTGACGATAAATGCCGACTGACATCTTGTTCCCATATGCAGTGTTTTTTCATGCCAAGATAATAATAGATTTTGTAGAAATAGATTATGGCTTGCACTCAAGATTTTATATGTCGTCAGTTGACACCGGTAGGTGAAATCTCATGGCGTAAGATGATGGGCGACTATGTCATCTACGCTAATGGGAAATGTGTGATTACGGCTTGCAATGGCATTTGCTATGTAAAGAAACATCCTGCTATAGAGACATTTATGCAAGATGCCGAATGTGGCTTCCCGTATACTGGAGCGAAAGAGCATTATATACTCGATATTGAGCATTCAGAGCATGCCATAAAGATCGTAACCATTCTACAAGAAGTTTTGCCTTTTCCGAAAAGAAGAGCCATTAATATGTAAACACCAGCCGCATGATGAACGATGGACATAACGAAGTCGGCACGGGCGAGCGCAAGCTCATCTGGGACGAGGAGAACCGTCTGCTTGCAGTGGACGACAACGGCTTCGTGTCCAACTACTG
>JAIDEM010000022.1 GCA_029054825.1 Prevotella sp.
TAGGGTTGTGCGGTTTTTGCGGTTGTACGGTTTTGGGGTCGCTTCGCTTTTAGGTTTTGGGTTGTTGTAGGTGTTTTATTCTGCGAGAGTATTGAGTAAACTGTAGGGACGTACCGTGGTGCGTCCTTAGACGGCGTGAAACGCCGATTACGCTTTATTTCATCTTGCAAATTATCCATCAACTAAACGGCCAAACGACTAAACAACTGAACCGTCACTTGGCGTTTCACGCCGTTTGAGGACGCACCACGGTACGTCCCTACACTTGTGGTGAGATACTTCGTGTGGTTTTGCGGTTATGTGTGGTTTTACGGTTTTGGGTTGTAGGTTAGTGGTTTTATACATTCTATCCTGGCTATATCGGCTATTCCGACTATCACTTACAGCCCATACCCACAACCCCAAACCACTAAACAACCAACAGCGTTGTTATTTCCGTGTCCTTGTCAAACACGTCACGGCCGTGGAGTCCCTCTATTGTGAGTTCGATGATGAAGTTTATGTATATTTTCTTAGGGTTGAACTTCTTCACGAGGTCGTATGCCGCGCGCATGCTTCCTCCTGTGGCGAGTAGGTCGTCGTGGATGAGTACGACATCGTTCTCGTCGATGGAACCTTTATGTATCTCTATGGTGTCCTCGCCATATTCCTTTATGTATGACTCGCTGATGGTCTCTCCAGGGAGCTTTCCTGGCTTACGGCAGAGAACGGCGCCGGCTCCGAGTTCCACGGCGGTGACTCCGGCGAGCATGAAGCCTCTTGACTCTATGCCCACGACTTTTGTGATGCCCTTGTCCTTGTAGAGGTCGACGATTTCATCGCGCATTATTTTCAGACATTCAGCGTTTTTGAATAGGGTGGTGACATCCTGAAACTGGATTCCTGGTTTCGGGAAATCCTTGATGACACGGAGATTTTCTAATAGTTTTGGATTGTTCATTTTTTTTTATTGCGGTTTATACGGTTTTTGCGGTCGCTTCGCTTTTAGGTTATACGGTTTTGGGTTGTTGTGGGTGTTTTATTCTGTGAGAATATTGCGTATAGTGTAGGGACGTACCGTGGTGCGTCCTTAGACGGCGTGAAACGCCGATTACGCTTTATTTTATCCTTTTCATCGTAAATTATCCATCAACTAAACGGCCAAACGACTGAATAGCTGAACCGTCACTCGGCGTTTCACACCGTCTGAGGACGCACCACGGTACGTCCCTACACTTGTGGTGAGATTTTACGTGCGGTTTATACGGTTGTGTGGTTATGCGGTCGCTTCGCTTTTAGGTTGTGCGGTTTATACGGTTATATGGTTGTGCGGTTTTGGGTTTCTGTGAGAATATTGTGTACAGTGTAGGGACGTACCGTGGTGCGTCCTTAGACGGCGTGAAACGCCGATTACGCTTTATTTTATCCTTTTCATCGTAAATTATCCATCAACTAAACGGCCAAACGACTGAACAGCTGAATCGTCACTCGGCGTTTCACGCCGTTTGCGGACGCACCACGGTACGTCCCTACACTTGTGGTGAGATGCTGTGTGCGGTTGTGCGGTTATGTGATCGCTTCGCTTTTAGGTTTTGCGGTTATGAGGTGTAATAGCCGGAATAGCCGATATAACCGTAATAGAAGCTACAGAAATTATAGAGACTATCATGGCTATTGCGGCTATATCGGCTATAGTTTCTATTACTACAGAGGATATTCTTCGCTGAAATCGTGGATTTTATATACGTTCCACGTGAAACATCAGCGTCCCATGTACACCAGCAGGACATTGATGTCTGAAGGAGAGACACCCGGTATGCGCGAAGCCTGTGCGAGAGTCTGCGGCTGTCGTGCCGTGAGCTTCTGCCGTGCCTCGGTGGAGAGGCTCTGTAGAGAATTATAGTCGAAGTTTCCGCGTATTTTGATATCCTCGAGGCGATGCATCTTGTCAGCATATTCGCGCTCGCGGCGGATATACCCGTCATATTTTACCATCACCTCCGTGGCCTCGATGACCTCGCGACCCATGCTGCTCTTCTCCGATGCAGAGGATAATATTGCGCCACTGATGCATTTTTCGGCGGAAAATCCGAGAAAATCTGCACAGAAATCGCGCAGCACACCATGCTCCACAAGACCCTCTATAGTCACGCCCGGACGGGCGAGGAGGTCATGAAGATGATATGAACCACGGAGCGGAGTAGAGCCGATCTGTTCCAAGTATGGATTTATTTCCTGCGGTTTCACCGTGGTATCTCTGAGTTTCTCCATGAGAGCGTCAATAGCCTTCTCCTTCCTGCGCCAGCGCTCCATCCTGATGGAAGAGGCCAATCCGGCAGAGTGGGAGAGCGGGGTCAGTCTCCTGTCGGCATCATCCTGACGGAGCAGTATGCGGTATTCCGCTCTGGAGGTGAACATACGGTACGGTTCGTCGACACCCTTCATCACGAGGTCGTCTATGAGCACGCCGATATATGCCTGGTCTCTGTTGAGCACCAGGCCTTCTCCGCCTCCGGCAAGGAGTGCGGCGTTGAGACCTGCCATGAGTCCCTGACCTGCCGCCTCCTCGTATCCTGTCGTGCCGTTGACCTGTCCGGCGAAGAAGAGTCCGCCGCAAATCTTCGATTCCAGCGTGTGTTTCAGCTGTGTCGGGTCGAAGAAGTCATACTCTATGGCATATCCCGGCCGGTAGACCTTCAGGTCGCGGAATGCCGGAATCTCCTTCAGTGCCTCTATCTGCACTTCCATAGGCATGGACGAGGAGAATCCGTTGAGGTACATCTCGTTTGAGTCCGTCCCTTCAGGTTCGAGGAAAAGCGGATGTGAGTCGCGGTCAGGGAATGTCATGAGCTTTGTCTCCACCGACGGGCAGTAGCGCGGTCCGATGGAGTGTATCTGTCCGTTGTATAGCGGGGAGTCTTCTATGCCCGCCATGAGTCTCTCGTGGCATCTGCGGTTTGTCTCCGTCGTCCAGCAAGGCAGTACGGAGCCGCCCGCCCCGTCGCCGTTGTCGCTGTGAGGGAGGGCGAAATTCCCGCGACTGTCAGGATACTGGCTTTCGAACGTCCGTGAGTCGAGGTAGCTGAACATCCTGTCGGTCTGCTCGCCGTCCTGCCGTGTCATGTCCTCGTAGTGTACGGAGCGCGCGTCTATACGCACGGGTGTTCCCGTCTTCATGCGTGCCGAGCGTATGCCGAGGCTGTTGATGGATTCCGTGAGGAGTGTGGCGGCAGGTTCGGCGATTCTTCCTCCCGGGAGCATCTTGCGGCCGATGTGGAGCAGTCCGTTGAGGAATGTCCCTGCCGTCACCACGACGCTCTTCGCCCTTATCTCCACGCCCCATACGGTCGTCACGCCGATGACGTGTCCGTTCTCCGTGAGCAGTCCGTCGACCTGGTCCTGCCAGATGTCGAGTCCGGGAGTGATGTCGAGCTGGTGTCTCCATTCCCAGATGAACTTGCCTCTGTCGCACTGTGCCCTCGGGCTCCACATGGCAGGGCCCTTGGAGCGGTTGAGCATACGGAACTGTATGGCTGTCCTGTCCGTGACCATGCCCATCCTTCCGCCGAGGGCGTCCACCTCGCGGACTATCTGTCCCTTGGCTATTCCTCCCACGGCAGGGTTGCACGACATCTGTGCCGTCTTGTTCATGTCCATCGTCACGAGGCATGTCTTTGCGCCGATGCCGGCACTTGCACATGCCGCCTCGCATCCCGCGTGTCCTGCCCCGATGACTATCACGTCATAGAAAAGTATCATTGCGTTTTTTTTATTTTACTGCAAAAGTAAGAAAATAATTTGAATTCTTTGGAAAATATTTTGATTAATCAACAATAATTATTAATTTTGCAATCGAAACCACGCACATACGCGTGTACAATCTGACAGAAGGCACGGGGTGCGTCCTGTGTCTCGTTGTGCAGTTGCGGCAGAAGGCGATGGAAGAAGATGCGGCGGCAATGTGACGGCGGCAGCCGAAATGCAGGCCGTCTGTAATGACGGTTATGCGGCCATGCGGTTTTCGGGCTATGACAAGACAAAAGCCGAAAGGCAAAAGCAGCCGACACCGAAACCATCCCTGACCTTTCACACTGTCAAGAGTAACCTTTCACACTGTCAAGGGTGACCTTCCGGGCGGCAAACGGTGACCGTCGGTGCAGGGGGTGGAGGACGACAAAGCCGCACGCCATGCCTCCATGTCCCTACAGTTGCGGCGATGCCCTGACCACAACGATAACCTTGACGGTGTGTCGTACAACCGCAAAACCGCACAACCGTAAAACAGCAACCCCGCCCTTTCTCAGGAAACAAGCAAAAAAAGAAAACATAACTAATCAATCAACATTCAAAAACATTTCTATGTGGTTATTAAACTCTCCAATCGGTAGAAAGGTAGTGATGTCCGTTACAGGCATCTGCCTTATCCTTTTCCTGACGTTCCACATGAGCATGAACGTAGTCGCGCTGTTCTCTGCAGAGGGCTACAACATGATCTGTGAGTTCCTTGGAGCCAACTGGTATGCTGTGGTGGCGACACTCGGCCTTGCCGGTCTGGCAGTGATTCACATCTTCTACGCTTTCTGGCTCACTCTCCAGAACAAGAAGGCGCGCGGCAACAGCCAGTATGCCGTGACAGACAAGCCGGCGATGGTCGACTGGGCGTCGCAGAACATGCTCGTCCTCGGCATCATCATCGTCCTCGGCATGGTGCTCCACCTCTACAACTTCTGGTGGAACATGATGGCACAGGAGCTCATCGACCCTGCTGCCGCCATCTACGGCACAGGAGCAGGCGTCCCTGGTCCTGCCGACGGATACGCATGGATAGAGCATACCTTTGCCAATCCGGTGTACACCGTCATCTACATCCTGTGGTTCGCCGCAATCTGGTTCCACCTCACACACGGCTTCTGGTCTGCCATGCAGACACTCGGCATCAACGGCAAGGTATGGTTCTGCCGCTGGAAGGTCATCGGCACGGTCTATACCACCCTGCTCATGCTCGGCTTTGCCGTGGTGGCAATAGTGTTCACACTGAAATAATCGAACCCTGAAGAAACAAGAAAACAATGGCTAAGACATTAAACTCAAGAATACCGGAAGGACCTGTTGCCGAGAAATGGACCAACTACAAGGCACACCAGCGACTGGTCAACCCTAAGAACAAACTGAAGCTCGACGTCATCGTCGTCGGCACAGGACTGGCAGGCGCCAGCGCTGCCGCATCGCTCGGCGAGATGGGCTTCAACGTCTACAACTTCTGCATCCAGGACTCTCCGCGCCGTGCACACTCCATCGCCGCGCAGGGAGGCATCAACGCCGCCAAGAACTACCAGAACGACGGCGACTCCATATACCGCCTCTTCTACGACACAGTGAAGGGCGGCGACTACCGCGCACGTGAGGCAAACGTATACCGCCTTGCAGAGGTATCGAACAACATCATCGACCAGTGTGTGGCACAGGGCGTGCCTTTCGCCCGCGAGTACGGCGGCATGCTCGCCAACCGCTCCTTCGGCGGCGCACAGGTGTCACGTACGTTCTACGCCAAGGGACAGACAGGACAGCAGCTCCTCCTCGGCGCATACTCATCCCTCTCCAAGCAGGTCAATGACGGCAAGGTACGCCTCTACACACGCTACGAGATGGAGGACGTCGTGATCATCGACGGCCGCGCACGCGGCATCATCGCCAAGAACCTCGTGACAGGAAAGCTCGAGCGATTCTCCGCCAACGCCGTGGTAATCGCCACCGGCGGATACGGCAACGCCTACTTCCTCTCCACAAACGCCATGGGCTGCAACTGCACAGCCGCCATCCAGTGCTACCGCAAGGGCGCGATGTTCGCCAACCCTTCATACGTGCAGATACACCCTACCTGTATCCCTGTGCATGGCGACAACCAGTCGAAGCTGACCCTCATGTCAGAGTCTCTCCGCAACGACGGACGCATCTGGGTGCCTAAGAACATCGAGGACGCGAAGGCCCTCCAGGCAGGCACAAAGCAGGGCTACGAGATACCTGAGCAGGACCGCGACTACTACCTCGAGCGCCGCTACCCGGCATTCGGCAACCTCGTGCCTCGTGACGTAGCCAGCCGCGCCGCCAAGGAGCGTTGCGACAAGGGCTTCGGCGTGAACAACACAGGCCTCGCCGTCTTCCTCGACTTCTCCGAGTCCATCCAGCGCCTCGGCATCAACGAGATACGCCAGCGCTACGGCAACCTCTTCGACATGTATGAGGAAATCACCGACGTCAACCCTGGCGAGCTCGCCAAGACTGTCGACGGCGTGGAATACTACCACCCGATGATGATCTTCCCTGCCATCCACTACACCATGGGAGGCATCTGGGTAGACTACGAGCTCCAGACCACGATACCGGGACTCTTCGCCATCGGCGAGTGCAATTTCTCCGACCACGGAGCCAACCGCCTCGGAGCGTCAGCCCTCATGCAGGGTCTCGCCGACGGATACTTCGTGCTCCCTTACACCATACAGAACTATCTCGCAGACCAGAAGATATGGCCGCGCCTCTCTACCGACATGCCTGAGTTCGAGGCAGCGGAGAAGGCTGTCGACACAGAGATGGAACGCCTCCTCAACATCCGCGGCAAGCGCTCCGTGGACTCTCTCCACAAGGAGCTCGGACACATCATGTGGGAGCATGTCGGCATGGGACGTACAGAGAAGGGCCTCAAGGAAGGTCTGAAGATGCTCAAGGACCTCCGCAAGGAGTTCAACACCAACCTCTTCGTGCCTGGCACAAAGGAAGGTCTCAATGTCGAGCTCGACAAGGCTATACACCTCCGCGACTTCATCCTCATGGGCGAGCTCGTGGCTTACGATGCCCTGCACCGCAACGAGTCCTGCGGCGGACACTTCCGTGAGGAGTACCAGACGGAGGAAGGCGAGGCAAAGCGTGACGACGAGAACTTCTTCTACGTCGGCTGCTGGGAGTACCAGAACAACGACGAGACCGCTCCGGAGCTCTCCAAAGAGCCTCTCGAGTATGAGATAATCAAGGTACAGACACGTAATTATAAGAATTAAAATTCCGGTTATAAGGTTATACGGTTGTACGGATAATGGCTACTGCTCGCGGACCACATAAGAATCTCAGAGTATGGAAGGAATCCATGGATTTCGTCTATAGCCTGTACAGAGCGACATGTCGCTTCCCGAAGGAAGAGATATATGGACTCACGAGCCAGATGAGAAGAGCTGCGATATCCATTCCCTCAAACATAGCGGAGGGATACGGGCGCTCTTCAGACGCCGAGCTTGTACATTTCCTGTATATAGCCTTGGGCTCATCGAACGAAATCGACACACAGCTGCTGATAGCGTTCAATATAGGATATCTCAACGGAGAGGACTACGAGAGCCTGAGCATGAGAAATGACGATATAGCAAAGATGCTCCGCTCGCTCATCTACATAAGAAGCAATAACTGATATCCGTAAAACCGCATAACCGCCTAACCGTAAAAACCGAACTAATAAAATGGCAAAGAATATAACCGTAACAGTAAGATTCTGGAAGCAGAACGGTCCGAAGGACCAGGGACACTTCGACGAGCAGGTAATGAAGAATGTGCCGGACGACACATCATTCCTCGAGATGCTCGACATGATGAACGAACAGCTCATCAACGACGGCAAGGAGCCATTCGTGTTTGACCACGACTGCCGCGAAGGCATCTGCGGCATGTGCTCACTCTACATCAACGGCACACCGCACGGAAAGACAGAGCGCGGAGCTACCACATGCCAGCTCTACATGCGCAAGTTCAACGACGGCGACACCATCACCGTAGAGCCTTGGCGCTCGGCAGGCTTCCCTGTCATCAAGGACTGCATGGTAGACCGCAACGCCTTCGACAAAATCATCCAGGCAGGCGGATACACCAGCATCCGCACAGGACAGGCACAGGACGCCAACGCCATCCTTATCCCTAAGCAGGACGCCGACGAGGCAATGGACTGCGCCACATGCATCGGCTGCGGCGCCTGCGTGGCAGCCTGCAAGAACGGTTCTGCGATGCTCTTCGTATCCTCTAAGGTGAGCCAGCTCGCCCTCCTCCCACAGGGACGCCCAGAGGCCGCAAAGCGCGCCAAGGCAATGGTGATGAAGATGGAAGAGCTCGGCTTCGGCAACTGCACTAACACCCGTGCCTGCGAGGCCGTATGCCCGAAGAACGAGTCTATCGCAAACATCGCACGCCTGAACCGCGAGTTCATCAAGGCGAAGCTCGCTGACTAAAAGCTGCCGACACAATATCTCTATTCAATAGACCGCCCGGACAATACCATCTGTCCGGGCGGTCGTTGCAATGGTTTCATAGCTTCTGTTACGGATATAAATGGTATAAAGCCTACAGAATCATCTCCTTCTACATGCATGGCAATATTCCACTCACGTAAAACCATATAAACCGTAAAACCGCACAACCGTATAACCACAAAACTGTAAAACCGCACACAGTATCTCACCACAAGTGTAGGGACGTACCGTGGTGCGTCCTTAGACGGTG
>JAIDEM010000220.1 GCA_029054825.1 Prevotella sp.
GACATACGCCGAAGAGGCGATGTGGCAGTAAAGGAGTATGAAGAGAAATTTGATAAGGTCTGTATCGGGAATCTTCTTGTTGATGAGGCGGAAATCGATGAGGCGTGGAACTGTGTGGCGAAGGAACTTCGTGATGCCATAGTTCTTGCACACAATAATATCAAGGCGTTTCATGAGTCTCAACGGTTTGACAGCAAACATGTTGAGACTGCTTCTGGTGTTGTCTGCTGGCAGAAGTCTATAGCCATAGAAAAGGTAGGGCTGTATATACCAGGAGGCACAGCTCCTCTTTTCTCTACAGTGTTGATGCTTGCCACTCCGGCAAAGATTGCAGGGTGTAGGGAGATTGTCCTGTGTACTCCGCCAGACAAAGAGGGAAAGGTTAATCCAGCCATCCTCGTTGCCGCAAGAGTAGCTGGAGTTTCAAAGATATTCAAGATTGGTGGTGTGCAGGCTATAGGAGCCATGGCGTACGGTACGGAGTCTGTACCTAAGGTTTACAAGATTTTCGGTCCAGGAAATCAGTTTGTCATGGCGGCCAAGCAACAAGTGTCACTGTCGGATGTAGCTATTGATATGCCGGCTGGACCGAGTGAGGTCTGCGTCATTGCCGATGGGACAAGCGATGCGGAATTTGTTGCAGCAGATCTTCTGTCGCAGGCTGAGCATGGTGTTGATTCCCAAGTGATTTTGATTTGCACATCTGAGGAGAAACTTGACGCTGTAAAAGCGGAGGTGGAAAAACAACTTGCATTATTGCCACGTAAGGAAATAGCTGCAAAGACACTTGATAACTCGCTGTTTGTGCTTGTTGAGGACACGCATGTTGCCATGTCTTTGTCTAATGCCTATGCCCCTGAGCACCTTATAATATGTACAAAGGACTATGAGGAACTTGCCGACATGGTAGTTAATGCTGGCAGCGTGTTCCTTGGGAAGTATGCATGCGAAAGTGCTGGAGACTATGCGTCGGGCACTAATCACACTCTGCCGACCCATGGATATGCAACGGCATATAGCGGAGTGAATCTTGACAGCTACAACAGGAAGGTAACTTTCCAGCATCTTACAGAAGAAGGTGTGAAATCTATCGGGCGCGCTGTGGAGATAATGGCAGAGAATGAACAGCTTGACGCCCATAAGAATGCCATGACTGTACGTATAGACAGAATTTGCAGTGAAGCATAAAATAATTTAATGATTTGCCGGCAGATGAGACAATTACAGGAACTTGTCAGGAATAATATTTGGGCGTTGAAGCCTTATAGCAGTGCGCGTGACGAATATAGTGGGCATGTAGCTCATGTGTTTCTTGATGCAAATGAGAATCCGTACAATGGACCGTATAACAGATACCCGGACCCGTTGCAACGCGAATTAAAGGAAGTGCTTTCAAAGATAAAAGGCGTTAATCCAGATTGTATATTTCTCGGCAATGGCTCTGATGAGGCTATAGATTTGGTCTTCAGATGCTTCTGTGAGCCTGGTGTTGACAATGTTGTGGCCATAGAACCTACATACGGTATGTATAAGGTTTGTGCTGACATAAACAATGTTGAATATCGTCCTGTGCTTTTGGATGAGAATTATAATATGTCGGCAGACTGTATTCTCGCTTCCTGTGATAAGGACACGAAGGTCGTATGGATATGCAGTCCGAACAATCCTTGCGGCAATGATATGGACAGGGATGAGATAAGGAAAGTGATTGAAGGCTTCTCTGGTATAGTCGTCATTGATGAGGCTTATTCTGATTTCTCCACACAAAGGACTTTCCGTGCAGAGCTTGGTGTTTACCCGAATATTGTGATACTTAATACGATGAGTAAAGCATGGGGATGTGCTGCCATACGTCTTGGTATGGCATTCGCTTCTAAGGAAATCATTGATATCTTTAATAAAGTGAAATATCCATATAATGTCAATCTCATGACCCAGCAGAAAGCTCTTGAGTTATTGCAGTCCACGGCAGAGGTCAGTCATTGGGTAAATATACTTTTGGAAGAACGCCATCGTGTTATTGAAGCTTTCCGTGAATTGCCGATATGTGTGAAGGTTTACCCTACATCGGCAAATTTCTTCCTCGCAAAGGTTACTGATGCACAGGGAATTTACGATTATCTGGTGGGTAAAGGCATCATAGTCCGTAATCGCACGCAGGTAAGACTTTGTGATAATTGTCTGCGTATCACCATAGGCACTCGCTCGGAGAACAATGAACTGCTTGGCGCATTACGTACATATAATCCCATGAGCTGTTAACAGAAAGAGATATTTTACGTGCTCGGCACATTAATATATTATACAATAATATAATTATATGATAAAGGAACTACAGATACGTGTATCACCACAAGTTGCATCACAGCAGAGCCTGCTCCGTGATTTCATTGGCCGTGAGCAGGGTATTGATGCCAGAACCATCAATCATGTACGTGTATTGAAACGTTCTATAGATGCCAGGCAACGTAATATATATGTCAATCTTTCCCTGAGGGTATATATAAACGAAGTTCCTGAAGACGAGGGGTATGAAAGGATAGTGTATCATGATGTGTCAGACTCTCGGCAGGTTGTGGTTGTCGGTGCTGGTCCTGGTGGATTGTTTGCTGCGCTTAAACTGATAGAGTTGGGATTGCGCCCTGTTGTCATAGAGCGTGGAAAGGATGTACACGAAAGGAAGAAAGATCTTGCCGGCATCAAGAAAACACAGGCTGTTGACCCGGAATCGAATTATTGTTTTGGTGAAGGTGGTGCTGGTGCCTATTCTGATGGTAAACTTTATACTCGTTCTAAGA
>JAIDEM010000221.1 GCA_029054825.1 Prevotella sp.
ATATGCGACCGTGACAAATCAGAATACGAGCACCTCACGCTTGACAGCGAACTGACTTACGCCGAGGCGATAGAGTGCTACCGTGTGATAACGGGTGCCTGCTCTGCTGGCACACAACATTTCTGCGAGAACATCCTCACGGTGAAGAAAGACAAGTACACCATACGGGAGATGATAGAACTGACAACGGGACAGTACCAGAATGAAACATTCAGGAAGTTTTTTGAAAAGAACAGATGAAAGATTTAAAAATTTTCGGTAACATCGTAGAGGAGTAAGAAGTTAAACAAGTAGGAAAAAATGAAACGATGCTCAAAACGGAAATATAAAGATAAAGTGGCAGCGATGTTCGCCTTATCTTTATGTAGAAAAGAAAATGCCAAAGGCAACAGACATGAGTGCCCTATGTGCCATTTTTGGCATCTAACATCAAAAAATAATCAATAATAAATAGCATTATGACAACAGCATTATTAACCTTGCTCGTGCTGGTGGAGCTGGCACGGCTTGCGCTTCAATACAAGAGCGGAAAAAAGTATGCCGAAAGGCAGGAAAAGACTTACTGCACGACAAGCGACGTGGAAAATATAACATCAACGGCAATAAATGAACAACATTTACGTCTGGTACTTGCTGATTTTGGGGGACGTGGTTATGAACTTGCATCGGTTGTGCTGAGTGGCAATATATATACTTTGTTTTTCACAAAAAAGAAAATCAAGAACTTTATAGAGAATGGATAAAATCAGACTGATGACCCTATTCAGTGGCTATGATAGTCAGGCACTGGCTATGGAGCGTCTGAAAAGGGACTATTGTCTAAACTATGAGCTGGTGGCGTGGTGCGAGATAGACAAAATGGCGATACATGCCCATAATGCCCTCTTTCCGCAAATGGCAGACAGGAACGTAGGCGACATCTGCAATATTGACCCTGAAACACTGCTCGACTGCGATGTGGTGACATGGAGCTTCCCTTGTCAGGCGATTTCGACAGCAGGTAGGCAAGCAGGACTGAAAGAAGGAAGCGGCACGACATCATCTCTCGCCTGGGAGTGCATGAAGATTTTCCGTGCAAAGAAGCCTAAGTTCCTGCTTATGGAGAATGTAAAGGCATTGACGCAGAAGAAGTTTATGTCCGATTTTATGCGCCTGCAAAAGGAACTGGATGGCATGGGCTACACCAACTTTTGGCAGGTTCTGAATGCAAAAGACTTCGGTGTGCCACAGAACCGTGAGCGTGTCTTTATGGTGAGCATATTGAGAGACAATGCCGCATTCGAGTTCCCCAAGCCGTTCCCGTTGGAGAAACGCTTGCGTGACGTGCTGGAGGATAATGTGGACGAAAGCTATTACCTCAAAGACGAGCAGGTAGCAAGGATATTAGAGCACTGCGAGCGCAAGCAGGCGGAAGGGTGTGGATTCAAGCATGATTTCCAAGATGCTGACGGTATTTGCGGAACAATCACGACTGCATACGGAAGTCGCCAAACCGATACTTTTCTAAAGACAGAGCCTGAAATCATACAGGTAGGTAACTACATGGACGACACAGGACGTGGATTCAAGAATCCCCAGTGTGGACGTGTATATTCCCCAGAAGGACTCTCCCCAACGCTCAACACGTGTGGAGGCGGTGACAGAGAACCGAAGATACTCACACCGATACGCACAGAGGAGCAACGGAAACTCCGCAAGAAGGGGATTGACACCTTCGGAGGACGGCAACTTGTGCCACGGACGGATGGTGTATCTAATACCATAACCACCGTGCAGAAAGACAACCTTTTGCAGGAGCAGGTTATAGATTCAATGCAGGCCAACGCCATGTGTGAGAGTATAATTGTTCAGAACGCCCATGGCTATAATAAAGGCGGCTTGTTTAAGGATATTTCGCCGACAGTGACATCCAGCTCATTTCAAGAGAATAATTTTGTTGTGACAAGATTCCGTATCCGCAAATTAACGCCTCGTGAGTGCTTCCGCTTAATGGGTGTGGGCGATGCTGACATTGACAAGATAGACGCATACCGTATCAGGACAACGCTCAAAGATGGCACTGTAAAGGAGAAGCCGATAAGTAAAAGCGCAAAATACAAGATGGCAGGCAACAGCATTGTGGTTGATGTGCTGTACTACATCTTCTGGCAGATGTTCGTTGCCGAGCCACCAAAGCCACAACCGAGACAGCTGACACTGTTTGACTAATATCATAACATAACATTTACACTGTAGAAAATATGCTTATACCAGAAATAAAAAAAATAGAGCCCTCAGTGAACGGATTTAAGTCAAGAATCCATGCAGTAGCCTCAGTCATTATGTGGGAGGAAATAAATGCAGGAGTTGTAAATCATTTGGAAGTTAGTATTGAGGATTATTTGCCCAAAGCGCAGAAGCGGATAACGGACATATCAAGGAAAAACAAGAAGAAACGGATGGAAAATAATGCGTGGTTAATTACTTATTT
>JAIDEM010000222.1 GCA_029054825.1 Prevotella sp.
CGTCCGTGCAGGAATAGCTAGCCTTTGCTGTGGAAGAGATGCAGATGTACGACAGGATGCAGCGTCTTGCTGCCGTTGTGTGCATCGCCGCGGAGTATCGAGCCGATGACGGTTCCCCTTTCGTCTACTATAGGGAAGCGTTCTTGGGAGTTGTCTTTGTTCATGGGTAGGTTGGTTATGGGTTGTTGGGCGTGGGTTGTTGGTCATCGTTCTTCACCTGAAGACCTATAACCAAAAACTGAACCTGTTTGCAAAGATACATATTTTTCCTGAGAAAATAAAAAGGAACGATATATTTTGTTCCTGTGTAGAGTCAACCAGCAAGTTTGCTCCTGTATATAAAGGCAGACTGCAGAGGGAAAGATGATTTCAACAGAATATTCATCTTCTTCTCTGCGGTCTGCCTTTATGTATATATGTTTTTCCTTGTCGTGTGAAGGACAGTTATTGCACAGCAAGCCAACTTGTAACAGTCAACCTCTGCCGTGGAACATGCTATTCTATCTCGCTGTCATCCCATATTCCGCCTTTTGACAGCACTTCATAATCATCATTGTCATCTGTGTCGCCTCCGTATCCTGGTCCGTTTTCTGTAGTCCAAGAGGTGCTCATAATGCTTGCATGTTCAATGGGTATGATATATATGCAGGGTGCCGTATATTTCTTTTTCATTTTACGATGTTGATAAATTTTCTATTGCACAATATGTTTTTTCCCGTTAGAGATGTAAATGCCTTTTGGGAGATTGTCCGTAGACGTCCCCATATATTTGCCTGTTATGCTGTATATGGCGGAGATATTGGCTTTTGTCTTTTGTGTGGTATGTTCTGTAATGCCTGTTGCTGAGTCACTGTCGCTTTCATTAAACGCCATGGACAATACAGTACTCTTGGCATTGCCATTGTCGTCTGTGAAATCATCATTCTTGCAGATGAAACGGAGTGCAATATTAGTCTCGCCGCTGTTGGAAGCCGTGCCAACACTCTTCGGTACTGTAATCTCAGCGTCTGACCTGCCGCCGATAATGCTTGTGAATGAGCCCCAGTTGATACCTTCTTTCATTGTCCTGTACAAGAGATGCTTCGGATTGCTCTTCGTTTTTGATATGAAGAAACTGTATTGTGGCAGGGTAGGGCTTTTCTGCGTTCCGCTTTCATCTATGAGATTATAACCGTATGTGCCTATGAAATGGTACAGATACTTGTTGTTCCCGTCTGTAGCATAGACCTCTTTATCCTTTGTTGAGTTATCTACATCGATGGCGTGTACGATATGCTCTGTGTATGGAGCGGCGACGTCCATTCCATTAATGGGAACGGTGTGTCTGCGACCGACATTATTACCTTCTACAGGAAGGAAATGTACATCATCGATATCTGTTTCTACAGGAAGATACGGCTTGATGATATATGGATATCCGCCTTTTATTATGATAGGGTCGTCTTCATAT
>JAIDEM010000223.1 GCA_029054825.1 Prevotella sp.
GACGGGAAATATGCCGTGTATGTCTCTTCGTTTTCTGCGGTTTTACGGCTATTGCAGAGATAATCACATAATAATAGTAGCTTTGCTTTCTGTATCTGTGATACATGGAATCCGTACTTTCTGTACCGATAAGGGCTGACAGTGAAGACAGTCTTCAGGTTTGGATTGAAGGCTTTGAGTTCTTGTAATACATTCGCCCATAGTATCTTCAGCTCTTCAAGTGACGGCTCCTCTTCTGCGAAACATCTCTGTGGCTCTTTGTGGCAGTTTGCGACTACGAGGCCATTGTGTCTGTAATGGCGTGTAGTGCCGAATGTGATACATAGCAGTGTGGCGTCTTTAAGCATCTCTCTTGAGTCGGCAAGGCGTGCCGTTGTTTTCGCAATACATCCTTCCTTTGTCTTGTCAGAGAAATGGCTGCTGTGAAGCCAACTGTGCCAGACACCGTCCTGCCCATGGAATATGTGCTCATTGCCAGTGATGCTGGGCAGGTCTTCTTGACTGATGAGCAACTTTATTGCCTGTGCAATGCTTGCAGGATTATAAAGAACTCCAAATGGGTTGACATCAACACTGTCACACCCCATGTACATCCTCAGCCGCTCACCGACATGCTCGGCAAAGCATGACCCGAGCATCATCACCTTTGAATCAGTATCCAAGGTGACAGTATGCGGTGGAAGTGTTACAGGTGTGTACAGGTTCATTGTTGTGCTGTTTCTTACGGTTTTACGATTATGTGGTGGTTGGTTTTGGGGTGATAGCAGGAATAGCCGATATAGTCGGAATAGGAACCACTGCCCCACAACCCTCTTTCCAGTTCTTGTACTTAGCGTTAAGGCTGTTGGGAAGTAATCTCCGTACAACCGCATTATTGTCTATAATCAGAATAATCCGAACAAGTGGTTTTGGTCTATCATATCAGTCACTTTCTGGAAATCTTTCGGATCGTCTCCGAATTTGCAGGTATCTCCGTCTATGATGATAAGATTGCCCTTGTAGTTCTTTATCCACTCCTCGTAACGGTTGTTGAGGCCGGTAAGATAGTCTATACGTATAGTCTGCTCGTATTCACGTCCGCGCTTTTCTATCTGAGAGATGAGATTCGGTATCGTCGAGCGGATATATATCATAAGGTCTGGCATTCCTACGAGCGACATCATGAGATCAAAGAGGTCGGAATAGTTGGCGAAGTCACGGTCGCTCATATATCCCTGTGCATGGAGATTTGGGGCAAAGATGCGCGCATCCTCAAATATTGTCCTGTCCTGTATGATTATGTCGTCAGACTTTGATATCTCTACCACTTCGCGAAAACGCTTGTTGAGGAAGAATACTTGAAGATTGAACGACCATCGCTCCATATCTCCGTAGAAATCCTCCAGATATGGATTATTGTCTACAGGCTCGTAGCGTGGTGTCCATCCTTATCTCTTTGCAATCATACGGG
>JAIDEM010000224.1 GCA_029054825.1 Prevotella sp.
GTCACCTATAGATGAAATAGAAATAATAGAAGAGATAGAAGCAAGGAATATAACGACAAAATAAAAGCAGGATATTGCTATAATCACAATATCCTGCATATACTAACGTGAGTTTTCTATTTGATTGAGCATCTTGAATGTGGCATTGATGGCAGCCTGTGTCTGGTCTGCATCAAGGGCACGAGTACGGAATATCCTCTGTTCATCCTGCCATGTGATGACGGTCTGCACGAGAGCATCGGTACGACCGCCAGGAGGAATGGTGACAGCATAATTAAGGAGATCTGGCAATGTCCTGCCGAGTTTGTCACGATATATCCTGCGAAGAGCCTTCACAAAAGCATCATACTGGCCATCACCTGTAGCTTCGCCAGTAAACTCCCTTCCGTTGATGCTTACCTTGATTGACGCCAAAGGCTTTATGCCATAGGCAAGGCTGACCATATAGCCGAGGAGTTTCACCTTGTCTTCCTCCTCCGGAGCTGTATGTTTCAGCACATCGGAAACAATAAACGGCAGGTCTTCCTGCGTGACGACAGCCTTTCTGTCGCCAAGTTCCGTCACGCGTTTTGTTATCTGCCTTACCTGTTCAGGAGTAAGATCCATTCCCAATTCCTGAAGATTCATCTCTATATTCGCCTTTCCGGAAGCCTTTCCGAGAGCATACTCCCGCTTTCTTCCGAACCTCTCCGGCGTGAGGTCATTACAGTAAAGACGATCCTTGTTGTCACCGTCGGCATGCACACCTGCCACCTGTGTAAAGACATTTTCTCCCACAATAGGCTGGTTGGGAGCTACAGAGATTCCCGAATAAGACTCCACAAGACGTGATATCTCATTAAGCCTGTCCTCACGGATGCTCGTCTTCACTCCAAGCTGGTCACGCATGATTACCTGCACAGAACTTAACGGAGCATTTCCGCAACGCTCTCCGAGGCCGTTGACAGTGACATGCAATCCTGAAGCCCCAGACAATACCGCAGACAAACTGTTGGCCACGGCGAGATCATAGTCGTTATGTGCATGGAAATCAAAACAGCATTCAGGATACCGCTCAAGCATCATGCCGAAGAAATCAGCCACCTGCATAGGGTTAAGAACGCCTAAAGTATCAGGCAGCATGAAGCGACATATACCGCAGTCCTTCAATCCCTCCATCATCTGGAAAACATAATCGGGAGAGTCTTTCATGCCATTGGACCAATCCTCCAAATAAAGATTCACATCAAGTCCCTTGGAATGAGCATATTCCACCTCGCGACGTATGTCCATGATATGCTCTGCTGCAGTTTTTCCCAACTGCTGCATGCAATGTTTCAGGGAACCTTTCGAGAGGAGATTGATGACCTTTCCTCCACAATCCGCTATCCAGTCTACAGAGCGTCCGCCATCAACGAACCCGAGCACCTCTACCCTACCAAGGACATCGGCCATCTGTGCATAACGGCATATCATGGTCACCGCCCTTTTCTCACCGTCAGAGACACGTGCCGACGCTACCTCTATGCGATCTACGTTGACATCTCTCAGAAGCATCCGTGCCACCATGAGCTTCTCATGCGGCACGAACGACACTCCACTGGTCTGCTCGCCATCACGGAGCGTAGAGTCCATTATCTCTATGAATTGCCTATTCACGCCACTAAACCGTTGCACCATTCTCAAAAGCCTCTATCTTATCGGTGTTCGACAAGAGGAAATCGATATCATCATAAGCATTCTCAAGACAATATTTCTTGTAGGAATTTATCTCAAAATGCTCAGAATTGCCAGTAGAGAGGTTTATCACAGTCTGGTTAGGGACATCGACCTTCACCTCAGCCTTCGGGTCTGCCGCGATAGTGTCAAACAGTTCCTGCTGGAACTCCTTTGTCACGACTACCGGGAGTACGAAGCAATTAAGCAGGTTGTTGCGGTGAATATCGGCAAAAGACGATGATATCACGACGCGCACCCCATAACCAGCTATAGCCCACGCCGCATGTTCACGGCTGGACCCAGAGCCCCAGTTCTGTCCGCCGACAATGATTTCGTGGCAGCCTTCATGAGGAGCTTCTGAAAATTCGGGACGGTTCATGACGAAATCCTCTGCAGGTTTTCCGTCAGCATCATAGCGCAGGTCATGCATGAAAGCATCTCCGAAGAATTTCGGGTCGCGTGTCGTGCTGGCGAGATAGCGTGCCGGGATGATAAGGTCTGTATTGCAGTTGTCTATAGCAACAGGGATGCAAGTACTCTGTATTATATTGAATTTTTGCTTTGCCATTGTTTCCTTTTGAATAACGAGAGGTTTGTTTCCATTTACGGCATACGGTGCAGACCGGAGTCCATACCGTATTTGGTACTGTACAGGACAAGCCTTACAGTTTCCGAGGGTCAGTGATAACGCCTGTCACGGCCGATGCCGCCACGACGAGAGGCGAAGCCAGTACCGTGCGTGCACCAGGCCCCTGACGCCCTACGAAATTACGGTTTGATGTAGATATCGACAGTTTTCCTGCAGGCACCTTGTCAGGATTCATCGCAAGGCAACTTGAACATGAAGGCAAGCGCAGTTCGAAGCCTGCCTCCTCAAGAATCCTGTCAATACCCTCATCTACTATCTGCTGACGCACGAGCCATGAGCCTGGTACAAGCCATGCCACGACACTGTCGGCCTTCCTCCTGCCTTTCACTATAGAAGCGAATGCACGGAAATCCTCTATCCTGCCGTTGGTACATGCACCAAGGAAACAATAGTCGACCGGTGTCCCCTCCAGTTTCTGTCCCGGCTGAAACTGCATATAGTCAAGCATACCGAGAAACTGCTCCCTATCCTCTTCAGGGATGCTGTCAAGTGCAGGGATGCACTCGTCTATGGCGATTCCAGCACCTGGATTTGTGCCGTATGTTATGCGCGGGACAATATCCTCTGCCTTATAGGTGACTTCTTTATCGAATACGGCGTCAACATCCGAGTACAGCTCCTTCCACTTTTCCACGGCAGCATCCCACGCCTCGCCTTTCGGTGCATACTCACGACCTTTGAGATATGCAAATGTAGTCTCGTCAGGAGCGATGAGCCCTGCTCTCGACCCCATCTCTATGGAGAGATTTGACAATGTAAGACGGCCTTCCATGGACATGTTGCGGACGGCAGAACCGGCGTATTCCACAGCATATCCTGTCGCTCCCGATGTAGTCATCTGAGCCATGATATACAGGGCGACATCCTTTGCCGTCGTGCCCTCTGGCAGTTCGCCCTCCACACTGATACGCATCGTCTTAGGCTTGGACTGTAGAATACACTGCGAGGCAAGCACCTGAGCCACCTCACTTGTACCGATTCCCATAGCTATAGCACCCACAGCACCATGCGTAGAGGTATGAGAGTCACCACAGACGATTGTCATGCCTGGGAGCGACAGTGCCTTCTCCGGACCGACAACGTGGATGATGCCATTGTCCTTCGTGCCCATTGCGAAATGCTTGATGCCGAACTCCTTGCAATTGGCGGCAAGCGTCTCCACCTGCTTCCTGCCTACAGGGTCGTCTATGCGTTCCTGCTGGTCGGAAGGGGTGTTATGGTCTGGCATTGCCACTATATGGTCTGGGCGGAAAGCCTTGATGCCTTTATCACGGAGAGTGTCGAAAGCCTGCGGCGATGTCACCTCGTGTGCATAGAGGCGGTCTATATAAAGCTGTGTAGGACCGTCCTCGACATTCTGTACGATGTGCGCGTCCCAAATCTTGTCAAATAATGTTTTTCCCATATAAGTAAGTAAACGGAATTAACCGATATTGTATTTCTATATAATATAAGGAGCATACTGCCCAAGAGCCGTGCACGGTACCTATTTGAACTTGTTGACGCAGTCGATGTAGGCTTCAACAGAAGCCTTCACGACATCGGTATCCGCACCAAATCCGTAATAGACATGCCCGTCGTACTCCACCTGCATATGCACCTTGCCGACATCGTCAGAGCCCTTCGAGATAGCCTGGATGGTAAACTCCTTGAGCACCATCTCCTTCATGATAATCTTCTTCATGGCCCTTATGGCGGCATCCACAGGACCATTACCTGTAGAGCAAGCCTCGAATTTCTGACCGCTTATGTCGAGTCCTATAGAGGCAACGCACTTCGACCTGGCGTTCATTCCCGTCGTCACCTGCAGGAAATCAAGCCTTACGGCATGGGCATTGGCACGGTCGGCACCTGCCAGTACAAGGATGTCATCGTCATTGACCTCCTTCTTCTTGTCAGCAAGTTTCAAGAATTCCGTATATACCTTGTCGAGCCTCTCGCCGTCAAGCTCCACACCATTGACCTGCAGACGATGCTTCAACGCTGCGCGTCCCGAACGTGCGGTAAGCACTATAGCGTTGTCGTCGATGCCGACATCCTTCGGATCCATTATCTCGTAAGTGGAGGCGTTCTTAAGGACGCCATCCTGATGTATGCCGGAAGAATGGGCGAAGGCATTCCTTCCCACGACAGCCTTGTTAGGCTGCACAGGCATATTCATGAGAGACGACACCATGCGTGATGTCGGATAAATCTTCGTGGTGTTGATATTGGTCTCTATGCCCAGTTCTGGATGGGTCTTGAACGTCATGGCAACCTCTTCGAGAGACGTATTGCCAGCGCGCTCGCCTATACCGTTTATCGTTACCTCCACCTGCCTTGCGCCTCCGAGCACGCCTGCCACGGTGTTCGCCGTGGCCATGCCGAGGTCATTATGGCAATGGGTAGAAAGAATGGCCTTGCCTGCTGAGAAAGCATCAACATGCTCGTACAGGTACTTTATCTTATCTTGATACTCTCCCGGCAGGCGGAAGCCTGTCGTATCAGGTATGTTGCAGACAGTAGCACCGGCTTTCGTCACAGCATCTATTACGCGCGCAAGATACTCGTTATCCGTGCGGCCTGCATCCTCGGCGTAGAACTCCACATCCTCCACATACCTCTTGGCATACTTCACGGCGGCGACGGCACGCTCGATGATTTCCTCCGGAGTGCTGTTGAACTTATACTTTATATGTGAGGGAGACGTGCCGATACCCGTATGGATACGCTTGTGCTTGGCATACTGAAGAGCCTCGGCGGCGACATCAATATCCTTCTGCACAGCACGTGTCAACGCGCAAATCACTGGCCATGTGACGGCCTTGCTTATCTCTATCACACTGTTGAAATCACCAGGACTGGAGATTGGGAAACCTGCCTCTATGACATCGACTCCTAAAGCCTCCAGCTGTCTTGCCACCTGTATTTTCTCCACGGTGTTGAGCTGGCATCCCGGTACCTGCTCGCCATCGCGCAAGGTTGTATCAAATATGTACAGTCTATCACTCATACCTGTCTGAAAAGTTTCAGTTCTTAACTTTTTACCTAATTCTGTTGCAAATTTACAATTATTTTCTCACACACACAAGCAAATTGTAATATTTCTTATCGTGACGACAAAATACATACTTATTGTCAAACGACAAGGCTGTCATGACGGCATGCCTGTAATTTGCACACCGACATGACAGCCGATAAACTAATAAGGCAAGTCATCCAGCCCTGTCCCTGCTGGCGGAACATCACCTGCAAGAGGGTCTACCATGCCTCCATCGAGGGCAGAACCTATGATTTCCCCCTCCATAGGACCTGAGACACCTGACGGGGCATAGCGCTCATTCTTGTTGGCAAAGCGCGTAAACTCGCCGCGGAACGATACAAGGACATCTTTCGTGGCACCCTTACGGTGCTTGGCTATGATAATCTGTGCCATGCCGCGGAGGTCCTGTCCTGTGGCACTGTCCTCGTATATATGGTAATACTCAGGACGATGCACGAACTGCACCATATCGGCATCCTGCTCTATAGAACCGGACTCTCGGAGATCGGAAAGCTGCGGACGCTTGGAGTCTATGCCCTTGGCATCACCCTCCCCACGGCTCTCTACCGAACGGTTCAGCTGGGAGAGGGCAAGGACAGGGATATCCAACTCCTTTGCAAGACCTTTCAGAGAGCCTGAAATCTTGGAGACCTCCTCCTGTCGCGAGTTAAACTTCATGCCTGTAGCATTCATCAACTGCAGGTAGTCTATCATTATTATCTTCACGCCCTTCTCTTTCACCAGACGCCGTGCCTTCGTGCGCAGCTCGAAGACCGACAGACCGGGAGTATCGTCAACATAGAGAGGGGCGCCGTCGAGCTTTCGGAGATTTTGGTCAAGACGTGCCCATTCCTCATTAGTCAACTGACCGTTGAGAATCTTGTTGCCAGGGATTTCGCAGACATTTGAGATAAGTCGGTTTACCAGCTGGACATTGCTCATCTCGAGCGAGAAGAAAGCTATCGGTATGCGGTAGTCCACGGCAATATTCTTCGCCACAGAGAGGGCGTATGAGGTCTTGCCCATGGCTGGACGGCCAGCGATGATGACAAGGTCAGAAGGCTGCCATCCCGAGGTGACTGCATCAAGATCGTCAAGTCCTGACGGTATGCCCGTCAGTCCGCCGCTGTTGGCCGCCGCCTTCTGGAGTATCTCGTAAGCCCTCTTCACCACAGGGTCTATCTGCGTGTAGTCCTGCTTCATGTTTTTCTGCGAGAGCTGGAAGAGCGAGCCCTCCGCCTCCTGCATAAGCTGGTCGGTGTCTACCGTCTCATCGAAGGCCTTCGTCTCTATGTCACTGGCGAAACTGATAAGCTGGCGCGCCATGTACTTCTGTGCAAGGATACGGCTGTGGTACTCTACATTGGCGGAGGACGACACCTTTGCCGACAGCTCTATGACGTAAGGTGCGCCACCAGCCTCCTCCAAGCGTCCCATCTTTTTCAGTTCCTCAGTCACAGTGATGATATCGGCAGGGCGTTCGCTCATGCTAAGCGTCTGTATGGCAGTGAAGATATGTCTGTGGCGCGGGTCGTAGAATGTGTCAGGGTGCAGCAATTCGCTCACGACACCGAACGCCTCGGCATCGATAAGCAGCGCGCCGAGCACCACCTGCTCCACCTCCACCGCCTGTGGCGGCAGATGTCCATAGGTGTTGTCTATCGGTGCTTGCTGGCGCCTGCCAGCCCTGCCGGTTCTATTTGCTCCTTCTGTTGTTGGCATGGTTATGATATGTGTTTTCTTATTATTACGTTTCCTTGTCCCGTCTCCGGAATAAAGGATTTTCCAGCCCGACGGGAGACACAGAGACTGTTGCCCCTGTCCCGTCAAGTCCAAGTCCGTCAGTCTATATTTAGGCTACAAAGGTATAAAATTTAATTCAGAATAAAGAATTGGGAATGACATTTTTCTGACGTCCTGCGATTTTCTGCCATTCTGGTGCATGATGTCACTTTCTGCCAGAGTCCGTGCAAGGCTACCACTCCTATATTGATAATTAGCGAATTGTCAAGATGATGTTTTTTCTGCAAATATCTTGCTGTAACGCAAATAATTGATTACCTTTGTAATGCAAATCGAAAAAAAACAGCGTATCATGGACAAAAAAGCAATAGAAGAAGCCTTGGTTCCGGGTTGTCCCATACGGAACATACTGTCAAGAATAAGCGACAAATGGTCGTTGCTCATCATCTACGCTCTCGAAAAGGCCTCCCCTGAGCCAGTACGCTTCAAGGAACTGCAGCGCAAGATGCCGGACATTTCGCAGAAGATGCTTGCCGCGACGCTCCGCACTCTTGAAGAGGACGGCTATGTGACACGTACGGTCTTCCCCGAAGTGCCGCCGCGTGTAGAGTACGCTCTTACCGAAAGGGCGATGTCCCTCATACCTCATATCAACGCCCTAATAGGCTGGGCCTTGAAAAACATGGACGCTATAATGAAGGACAGGAAGGCCGCACACAACAAGGAAACGGTATAAAACTGCCCGGATTATTACCGAAGACAGCAAAAAAAACGACAGGAAAATTTCTGATGTACAGAATGCTTACGTCTTTACACAGGAAAACCCAATAAAGCATCGGCGAGACATTGTTCGCGAACAATATCTCGCCGATATATTATACTCAGCAAGGTCAACTGATAAATATGGCCACGTGGTTAGAATTCCGCGTTGTTCGGTGTGCGTGGGAAGGGGATTACGTCACGGATATTCTGCATACCAGTGACGAAGAGGATAAGGCGTTCGAAACCGAGACCGAAACCTGCGTGAGGGCATGAGCCATACTTGCGTGTGTCAAGATACCATGACATGTCCTTCATCGGGATGTTGCGGCGCTCTATCTCGCCCATGAGCTTGTCTAAACTCTCCTCACGTACGGAACCTCCTATAATCTCTCCTATCTGCGGGAACAGCACATCGGTGCCCTGTACAGTCTCTGCCATCTCCTGACCCATGCAGACAGGCTTCTCAGCATCTATCTTCATATAGAATGCCTTTATATCCTTAGGGTAGTTGGTCATGATGACAGGCTTCTTGAAATGCTCCTCCACGAGGTAGCGCTCATGCTCGGAGGCAAGGTCATCGCCCCAGTTGCAAGGATATTCGAACTTCTTTCCAGCCTTTATAGCCTCCTGAAGTATCTCGATGCCCTTGGTGTAAGGGAGGCGGACAAACTCTGTGTTGACAACGCTCTGAAGACGCTCGACCAGGCCTTTATCAATCATCTTGTTGAGGAACGCGAGGTCATCCTGACAGTTGTCAAGAGCCCACTGCACACAGTACTTGATGAACTCTTCTTCAAGATCCATCAGTTCGTCAAGGTCCATAAAGGCTATTTCCGGCTCAATCATCCAGAACTCCGCAAGATGGCGTGGAGTATTGGAGTTCTCGGCACGGAATGTAGGTCCGAAAGTGTATATGCCACCGAGAGCCGTTGCTCCGAGTTCGCCTTCAAGCTGTCCCGATACGGTAAGCGAGGTCTGCTTGCCGAAGAAATCATCGTCGTAGATAATCTGTCCGTCCTTGTCCTTCTTGAGGTTGTAAAGGTTCTTTGTCGTGACCTGGAACATCTGGCCTGCGCCCTCGCAGTCCGAGGCTGTGATGAGCGGAGTATGGAAATAGAAATATCCCTTGTTGTGGAAGAAGGTATGGATAGCCATTGCCATATTGTGGCGTATGCGCATGATAGCTCCGAATGTGTTCGTGCGGAGGCGGAGATGTGCATACTGGCGCATGTACTCGAATGTCTGGCCCTTCTTCTGCATAGGATAGTCTGCACCGCAGAGACCGTATATCTCAATGCTGTTGCACTGGATTTCCGATGTCTGTCCCTTACCCTGGCTCTCCACAAGGGTGCCTGTTGCACAGATACATGCACCAGTAGTCACCTGCTTGAGGATATCAGCATCAAACTTGTCTACGTCGCATACGAGCTGCACATTATTTATAGTAGAACCATCGTTAAGGGCGATGAAGTCAACAGCCTTGCTGCTGCGGTGGGTGCGTACCCACCCTTTTACGCAGACATCCTTGCCGAACTCTGTACTTTTAAGGATGTCTATGACTTTTGTTCTTTTCATAGATGAACGGAATTGATTATTATTGGTTCTGAAAGTGGCCTTGCCTCGTCGGGAGGACATGGTCCCTCTCTGGAGGCAAGGCATATTTTACTTACGGTGGATCCTATAAATTTCCACCGATAGTTTAACTTAAATGGAACTATTATCAGAATCTACCTTATGCAAGTCCGGGAAAGTGGTGCATGTCATCGGTATACATCCGCCGCTTTTCAGGAACTTGCGTGTCGTGTTGTCGTTTTGTGTAGTGCGGGCAATGCCTTATTCGTATGCACCCATGCGGAGCATATCTACCTCTTTCTCTGTGAGGAATCGCCAGTCGCCACGACGCAGATTTTTCTTTGTCAAGCCGGCAAACTGTACGCGGTCGAGCTTTATCACCCTGTAGCCGAGGCTCTCGAAGATACGGCGTACGATACGGTTCTTGCCCGAGTGGATTTCTATGCCCACCTGCTTCTTGTCTGTAGGAGAAGCATACTCTACGGCATCGGCCTTGATTACGCCGTCCTCAAGCTCTATGCCCTCGGCAATCTGGTTTATGTCATGAGCTGTAACGTTCTTGTCACAGAAGACATGGTAAACCTTCTTCTTGAGGAAACGCGGATGAGTAAGTTTGGAAGCCATCTCGCCATCGTTAGTGAGGAGGAGCACTCCAGTAGTGTTACGGTCGAGGCGTCCTACTGGATATATACGCTCAGGGCATGCATCCTTCACGAGATCCATGACGGTCTTGCGGTTCTGCGGGTCTTCGGATGTCGTTACATAGTCCTTCGGCTTGTTGAGAAGTACATAGACTTTCTTCTCAATAGATACCGGCTGGTCATGGAATACGACATTATCGGAGCGGAGCACCCTTGTGCCGAGTTCTGTGACAACAACACCATTTACCGTCACGAGGCCAGCCTGTATGAAGTCATCAGCCTCACGACGGCTGCAGACACCTGCATTGGCAAGGTACTTGTTGAGACGCAATGGTGCATTTGGGTCGATATGAGCCTCGCTGTACTCTATGCGTTTCTTATGGCTGTACTTTGCATTAGGATCGTAGTCGGAGGTGCGCTGTCTGCGGAATCCTCCGCCCTGCTGGCCATAACCGCCACGGTTGCCGTAACCGCCACGATTATATCCCCCCTGCTGACCGTAGCCACCACGGTTGTAACCGCCCTGCTGGCCATAGCCGCCGTTATTGTTATAGCGCTGGCGTGGCTGGTAGCCGCCCTCGCGCTGCTCACCATCGTTATTGGCATTGTTGTAGCGTGGACGATAGCCACCCTGCTGTTTGCCGTAGCCACCCTGCTGACCGTAGCCGCGGTTGTAGCCGCCACGGTTATATGACGTGCCGCCATTGTTGTTGAAACGTGGACGCTGCGGACGGTATTCGCCCTGGTGTCCGTTGTCATGAAGCCCTGCTCCGAATCCTTCTGGACGGAAACTGCCTTCATTATTGTTGCTGTAGCGCGGACGGTCGGAGCCGTACTGTGGACGCATGATGCGTGTACGCGGGCGCTGCGGACGTCCTTCACTGTTGTACTCTCTGTTGAATGCCGGCTTGCGGTAGCCCTCACGGCCACTCTCCTCAAAGCCCTTCTCTACCTTGTCTTTGTCAAATTCCTGGTTCATTGTGTTTGAAGATTTAAATGTTGATCGGCCCTGTCCATGATGTGTTGTGGTCTATCCCGTTATCGCGGTTTCACGTTTCCGCACCGTCAGGCAGGACATCTGATGAAAATTTAGATTGATTTGTTTTTCCAAGACTCTCTCGAGCCTTTTCGTTTGATGTTTCCTGTGTTTTCTTTCCTGTTTCTTTTATTTGTTTATTATAAGTAAAATAGGTTATAAGCAGGTATTGCCGGCATTCTTATGGTAATCATATACCGGTATAGCTGGAAGGCGTAATAGCCATCAGTTCAGCCTTTACATTGTCGCTGACATCGAGAGACTTAATGAATTCATGTATTGTCTCCTCGGTCATCTTGGCATTTGTACGTGTGAGAGCCTTCAGAGCCTCGTAAGGATGAGGGTATGCCTCACGGCGGAGGACGGTCTGTATAGCCTCTGCGACTACAGCCCATGTATTGTCAAGGTCACGCTGCAGGGCCTCCTCATTGAGAATCAGCTTTCGCAGACCTTTCAGAGTGCTCTGTATGGCAATGACGCCGTGTCCGATAGGTGTGCCGATATTGCGGAGCACGGTAGAGTCTGTAAGGTCGCGCTGCAGACGGCTGACAGGCAGTTTTGCCGCCAGGAACTGCAGTATCGCGTTTGCTATGCCGAGGTTACCTTCCGAATTCTCGAAGTCGATAGGGTTGACCTTATGCGGCATTGCCGACGAGCCGACCTCTCCAGCCTTTATCTTCTGCTTGAAATACTCCATGGAGATATACATCCAGAAGTCACGGTCAAGGTCGATGATGATGGTGTTGATGCGCCTGATGGCATCAAACACCCCGCCGAGGTGGTCATAGTTGGAAATCTGTGTCGTATACTGCTCGCGCTCGAGACCGAGCTTCTCTGCCACGAACTTATTGCCGAACTCGCGCCAGTCGTACTCCGGGTAAGCGACATGGTGAGCATTGTAATTGCCCGTAGCGCCGCCGAACTTTGCAGTGAGCTTACACTGTCTGAGCTGTGTCAGCTGCTCCTCCAGACGGTAGACGAAGACCATGACCTCCTTGCCGAGGCGTGTAGGAGACGCCGGCTGGCCGTGAGTCTTTGCAAGCATTGGGACATCGGCCCACTCTGTGGCATAGTCTCGCAACTGCTGTACGAGTTCCTCAAGCTGCGGATAATAGACATTCTCCAGAGCCTCCTTTATGGACAGCGGCACGGAAGTGTTGTTTATATCCTGCGATGTCAGCCCGAAATGTATGAACTCCTTGAACGGTTCAAAATAACCATCCTTTACAACACCTTCTTCAGCCATGGCGTCGAGTTTCTCCTTTATGAAATACTCCACGGCCTTTACGTCATGGTTCGTCACCTTCTCTATATCCTTCACGCGCTGTGCGTCAGCCACAGAGAAGTGTACATATATATCACGCAATGCAGGAAACAGGCTCTTGTCGAAGTCTGCAAGTTGCGGGAGCGGCAATTCGCAGAGAGAGATGAAATACTCAATTTCCACCCTTACGCGATAGCGTACGAGTGCATACTCCGAGAAATAGTCAGCGAGGCAGTCGGTCTTGCCACGATATCGGCCATCGACAGGAGAGATGGCTGTAAGCAGTTCGAGATTCATTATACCTATTAAAGAATACTTGTTTTTTTCATCATCAGCGGCTTAGGGCACGATACCTGTCACCACTGTATATATAAATTAATGTGCAAATATAGTTATTTTTTCAGAAATAAAAGAATTTCCCGTCCAACTTTTATTTCCAGCCACACAATAATTAACAATTATCAATAAGTCTCAGGATTCCAGGCATAAAAAAAACCGCAACCCTTGAGAGCAATGATAATCTCGAAGAATTACGGAAACCGGCATTTCATATATTGTGCAGATGCACATTTTATGTATTGTGGGCGCTGAGGGATTCGAACCCCCGACCCTCTGCTTGTAAGGCAGACGCTCTGAACCAACTGAGCTAAGCGCCCGTCGTCTCTGTGACGGTATCAGGCAAGTCATTTCTGAATTGCGAGTGCAAAGTTACGAACTTTTTCTGAACTGTGCAAGTTTTTTGGCAAATAAATATCACAAAAGTGAAAAAAGACTTGGGAAAGTGGTTATTTATTGCTGAACTTTTATTAATTTTGCAGTCAGAACGAACGAAAGCGACTATGGTTTAATAGACATCAGTTTTGTTTGCTTATAAAAAAGTAACAACTTTTCTGCGGCAAGGCTCCGCACAAATGAATTATGATAACATACCCATGCTGCAAGATAAACCTCGGTCTAAATGTCACAGCCAGGCGTGCCGATGGTTATCATGACCTTGAAACGGTGTTTTACCCTATCCCACTCTGCGATGCGCTGGAGATAAATGTGATGGATGACGGCTTTCCGTCGGCCGTGGCGTGTGACCTGCTCACAAAGACAAGGGACGTCGATGAGAGCGGGGAAGGAAGTCCGGAGCCATTGTGTCCGGAGCAGAAGAACCTTGTAGTGAGGGCGTACAACATCATTGCCCGTGACAGGGCGTTACCGAGGATACATGCACATCTATACAAGAACATACCGTCGCAGGCGGGACTCGGCGGCGGTTCGAGCGATGCTGCCTATATGATAAGGCTTCTCAACGAGCAGTTTGGCCTCGGGATGAGCACAAAGGAGATGGAACGCTATGCTGCGGAGCTCGGTGCTGACTGTGCATTTTTCATCACTTCACGGCCGGCGTATGCCACGGGTATAGGGAACCAGCTCACTCCGCTTGACGGCAGCAACGACATACTCTGCGGATACCACATAGCCTTGGTAAAGCCTGACATCGCAGTCTCTACGGGCAAGGCTTACAGCGAGATAGCCCCACGGCGTCCGGCAGTGTGTTGCAAGGACATCGTCAGACGTCCGATAAACGAATGGAGAGGGCTGTTGACCAATGATTTTGAGGAGCCTGTATTTAAGATGCACAGGGAGCTTGGCGAGATAAAGGAACGGCTGTATGAGCTTGGTGCCGAGTTCGCGCTCATGTCAGGCAGCGGTTCGACACTGTTCGGACTGTTCAAGGACAAGCCTCAAAACATCGAGGAAGCATTCGGCGGTTGCTTTACAGCAGTAATGGAGTTAGGCCGTTGATGTGTTTTTATATTGCTATTACACGTAAGATATGCGGAAAATGCGCTACGACAACAAAAAAAATTGCGATAAGGCGTAAAAAAGATAGCTGACATATCCCCCCCCAAAAAAAAGCAAGTCAACAGGACGACATCCTCCTACTTAAATCAGAAATTTTCTTTCAAATTTACTGCCAATGTGGGTTCTATCAATTCACACCATTAAAATGATTAATAATTGTGTGTAGGGGCTGTCTCTTATACAC
>JAIDEM010000225.1 GCA_029054825.1 Prevotella sp.
GTGTTCTCCTTTATGAATCCATTGGCGGAGGTGTTGCACCACTGTGCCGAGATGTTGAGCATCGAACGATTGTTCCAGGCGTTGGTGATAGGCAGACCGAAACCGATGGAGGCAGAAATCTCCTTCGGGCCATCGTGACCGTTGATTGTTGTGTAAGGCGATGCATAGCCTACGCCGGCACGTATACGTACACGGTCAAGGTATTTGCGGCTTGTGATGTTGTTGACGAATTCGCCGCCGAGGGTTATCTTGTGTCTGTCTTTCAGTATGTTGTCTGTAAGAACATAATCGCCGTGTACAAGATCAGGGAACGGCTTCTTGCTCCACTGCTGGAGAGAATAGTCTGCGCCGACCTTCAGCTTCTTGCCGTAGGCGTATGCCACACCGGCGCTTATCTGGTTAGGGATAAACAGTGCCTTGTCTATCTGGAACCGTGTCGTGTCAGCCACACCTGTGGAGTTGTCCGTATGTATCTGGTCCATCTCGGCACTGCCTCCGAAGTTGTGTCCTGGAGTGAACGAAGCACCGAATGTCAGGGCGTTCTTCTGGTCGATAGCCAGCTCATACTGCAAACCTATATCGAGACGGTAGCTCCTTACGGAACTGTTGTAGTAACGGTTTGTCGTACTGTTGCTCGACTCGGCAAAAGACTCCGTGACGCTCCTTGAAATCGTTCCCCAGATATATGCGATGTTCGCTCCTATTGACAGGCCTTTGAGCGGAGTCTGCCAACCTGCGCCGACATAGAACTGTCTTATGCCGCCGCTGCCGTTGTAAGTCGTTACAAACGCCGGAGCATTCGGACCTATGGATACCCCTTGTGTATAGTAGTTATAGCCTACATTGGAATAAGGCAGGATGCCGGCACTGACACCAAGCCCCTTCCATGCGCGGAAGCTCATGACGGCATAGTCGAAGTTGGAGTTGTTGACATTGCGCTTCGTGCCACCCTCGTTGAGGTTTGTTACATGAAGCGAAGCGCCGACATCAAAGACAAATGTCAGTGAGTCCATGTTTGAATAAGAAGCAGGGTTTGCATAGTTCACCTGGTTTCCCTCGCGGAAGCCCTGCGCAAGACCGTTCATGCCTTTGTTGAAACCTGTAGCCTGGTCGTTGAGCGTTCCTACGCCAAACTGGCTGTATGGTGAGTTTGTGCCGCTCTGTGCCATTGTCGCCAGAGGTGCAAGGAGCAGAAGCGGAAAGAGTAGATTCTTCATAAATATTGTCAAATTATCCTTTGCGACAGGACATGAAATCAAAATTTGTTGCAAATTTACCATTTTTTTTGGATATAAATGCACGTTTTGTGAGAAATATAAGTTATTTTTGCATCGTGAAACATTTATATGCGATTTTTATAACGGCTTTCTTGCTGTTTTTCACCTCTGCCAGTGGCTATGCGCAGGGTGGGGTGGAGCCGGACTCTATCCATGTCTATCTCCTGACGTGCTCGCCGCATCAGGCAGTGTACAGTCTTTACGGACATTCCGCCTTGCGTGTGGAGAACCGTCAGAGCGGCGAGGATGTCGCCGTGAATTACGGAATGTTCAGTTTCGACAAGCCGTTTTTTGCACTGCGTTTCGTGTTCGGTCTTACGGACTATGAGATGGGGTTGTGTCCGTTTGAACTTTTCAAAAGGGAGTATGAGTACTACGGCAGCAGTGTCGTGCAGCAGGAAATCAATCTTACTGCCAATGAGAAACTGCGCGTGATAGCGGCTCTTGACGAGAACTGGAAGCCGGAGAACAGGGTCTACCGCTACAATTTCTTTTATGACAACTGTACGACCCGTGCCCGTGACGTTGTCTGTGACAACATCGACGGCCGTGTCGTCTATGGTGGAAAGGTGCCGGAGGGGATGACGTTCCGTAAGATGATTCATGACATGAACGGAGATTGGCCTTGGGCGCGCCTTGGCAATGATCTGCTTCTTGGTATGGGGGCGGACAGACAGCTGGATATGTCTGAATACCAATTCCTGCCATATTCGATGCTTTCTTCTGCCGATAAAGCGTATGTTGTTGATAAACACGGTAATAAAAGGGTCTTTATAAAGTCTAAAAACGAAGTAGTCCCGCCTGGTCTTCAGGTGGTGGACGAGGGCTTTCCTCTGACTCCTGTGCAGTGTGCCTCTATCCTTCTCGCCGTGACCTTGTTCCTTTCTGTGGCGGAGTGGCGCACGGGAAGGTATCTGTGGTGGTACGATGCCTTGCTCGAATGCTGTTTGGCGTTGTGCAGTATCGCCATGGTGGCGATGCTTTTTTCGCACCATCCTACGGTGAGTCTCAATGCCCAGATACTCCTTTTCAATCCGCTTGTGCTTGTCTTCGGTGCACGTGCGATATGTCGTTTCCGTAAAGGCGTGCTCCATTGGCTGTGGCTTGTGCAGATAGTGTGCGTGTGTCTGTTGCTTGTGGTGTATAGCTTTGGCATTCAGTGGATAGAC
>JAIDEM010000226.1 GCA_029054825.1 Prevotella sp.
CTATTATAGTGATATATTTATAACAGATTCATTTCATGGTTGTGTATTTGCAATATTGTTTCATAAAGATTTTTATATAATGGAAAATTCTATAGGTGGAAATTCTCGTATAAAGTCATTGCTTGAAATATTGGGGTTGGAACACCGATTGGTTAATTCTGCAAAATCAAATAGCACGCAAATAATAAATTGGCATGATGTAAATGAGAAACTTTCAAAATACAGATGTCAGTCTATGGAATATCTCAGAAAAATAATAGAAGGATGATTGAGATAACAGAAAAGAAAGATTGTTGCGGATGCTATGCTTGTATTCAGGTATGTCCAAGACATAGCATTACAATGAGTGTTGACGAAGAGGGTTTTGACTACCCTTCTGTTGATACAGGAACATGTATAAATTGCGGATTATGTAATAAAGTGTGTCCGCAAGGGACAACCTCTGTCACATCATTGCCTTTATTGTGTCTTGCGACAAAACACAATTCAAAAGATGTTCAGTTAGAATCTTCTTCGGGTGGTGCATTTTCTCAAATGGCAGAACAGGTATTATTATCAGGTGGTGTCGTTTTTGGGGCGGCATTTGATAATGAATGGAATGTTGTTCATCGATTTGTGGAATCTGTAGATGAACTGTATAAATTAAGAATGAGTAAATATGTTCAGAGTCGAATTGGCAATGCGTATCGCGAGGCAGAGAACTTTTTAAAAACAGATAGAAATGTACTATTTGCAGGTACGCCTTGTCAGGTCAAAGGATTAAAATTGTTTTTAAGAAAAGAGTACAAAAATCTATTGACAGTAGATTTCGTTTGTCATGGCGTTCCAAGTCATTTAGCGTGGAAAACATATTTGAATGAGGTCGTGAATAAAGGGTCAAATGATTCTCTTGGCAGAAAAATACAGCGCATTCAGTTTAGAAATAAATGTTTTGGATGGGAGAAGTTCAGCTTTGTCCTTCGGTATAAGAAGGAAAATGCGGAAAAGGAAATAAGTGAAACCTTGCTTGAAAATCCTTATTTAAGAGGGTTTATCCATGATTTGTATTTGCGTTATAGCTGCTATTATTGTAATAATAAGTCATTCAGGAGTGGAAGCGATATAACGATGTGTGATTTTTGGGGCGTAAAAAGAACCTATCCAGATTTGTATGATTCAAAAGGATTATCCGGAGTGACAATAAATACGAAACATGGGGCAAAGTTTGTTGAGCAGTTATCTTGGAACAAGTCAGAAGTTAGTTATCAGAATTTATTGAAATATAATCCAAGTTTTGAACATTCGGTATCTCTACCTCCTTTTAGAGAGTATTTCTTTAAATGCACCCATTACATTCCTTTTAAGTATTCTGTCTTTATTGGGTTAACATACAATAAAGTTTTCAGAATATTAAAGAATTTTATTAGTGTCCGGTAAAACTTTTGGATAAGGTTCCCATTTTTAAGTTTATCGGACAGCCGATGTCACCAATCTACAGGACCACTAAAACCATACTAAAATGGCTTATATGACCGTTATATTGCATTTCAAGCGGATTTCACGGCTATTATGTTTAGTTCTATTGTAAAACAGAGGATGTTTTTGCCGGACAGCCGTTCTTATTGGGAAGAAAGGGGCTTGTCCCCTATTAAAATCAACAGGAATAAGGTTTTAAGCATGTTTAGTGGACTATAATAAAAGTATTTCAGAAAAATAATACAATATATAAAGAATAAGCAATAATGATACGTCTCCTTTACGTCAATGGCGGGTTGATGAACCGTGGTGGAATAGAATCAATGATGATGAATTATTATCGTCATTTTGACCGCAAAAGAGTACAGATAGATTTTGCCGTGCATGATGCTGGTGGTTTTGGTTATTATGATGAGGAAATAAGAAATTTGGGCGGACGTATCTTTGTATTGCCAAAGAAGAGCACGCATCCGTTTTCTTATATGCACCAATTGAAAGCTTTGTTGCGTACAGGTGAACATCGCATCGTTCATACGCATATGGATGCGATGGGAACTTGGGTCTTAAAAGCTGCCAAGGAGTGTGGCATTCCCGTAAGGATAGCCCATAGTCATAATACGCAACACTTGACGTCCAACCCTTTGAAATTATATTTGCTCGAAAAAGCGCGGCAAAGTATAAACCGTTATGCAACGCATCGCATGGCATGCAGTGATGCTGCAGGCAAATGGCTTTTTGCTGACGCACCATTTGAGATCGTTAGGAACGCTATAGATGTAGAGCAGTTTAATTTTGATGCAGAGTTAAGAACGAAGATCCGAAGAGAGTGGGAGATTGGTGATGATGAGTTCGTAATTGGTCATGTGGGCCGTTTCGACCATCAAAAGAATCACCGCTTTCTTATAGATGTCTTTGCAGAAGTTGTAAAGCATGAGTCAAAATGCAAGCTAATGTTAATTGGAGGGGGCAAAATCACTCAAAATGATTGCAGAGAACAAGTTAAGCGGCTCGGTCTGGAGAACCGCGTGATATTCACAGGTGTAAGAGAAGATGCTTTCAAACTTTACAATGCTTTCGATTTATTTGCTCTGCCTTCACTTTTTGAAGGTTTAGGCATCGTATCTGTAGAGGCGCAAATGAATGGTTGCCACAATATTCTTTCTTCTACAATTCCAAAAGAGGTTAATATTTCTGGTGATGTTGAGTTTTTGCCCCTGCAAAAGGATGCTTGGACGAGAAGGATTATTGAGTTATCGGAAACATGCCGGCAAAGACATAAAGCCGACTTTGATATCCATAATAGTGGATATGACATAACTCAAGAAGCACGGCTCTTACAGCAAAAATACATAGAGTTATGGAACAACAACGTAAACGGGTGCTGATAGTTACAAATCTGCCTACACCCTATAAAATAGACTTTTATAAGGAATTAGGCAAATACTGTGACCTCACTATTGTCATTGAGGCACGGCGATTGGCAACCCAAAAGTTCAATTGGAATGACGACAATATAGACACTTTCAAACTCATTTATTTAGACGAAGGCTTTCTAAACGAACGAAAAGTCAATTTCAAAATACTGCGCTACCTTAAACGAAGTTATGACTACATCATCATCGCCGCTTATTATATGCCCACAGAACTTTTGGCTATATTCTTCCTTAAGACGCTGCGCATACCATATTGGTTTGAGAGTGATGGAGGTATGATAAATCGGGGAGAGAGCGAGTTGCACCGGCGGTTCAAGAACTTTGTTGTGTCTGGAGCAAAAGGCTACATCAGTCCCAGTGCCGGATCTGACGAATATCTGTCTTATTATAAAGCAAATCCATTCAAAATATATCGTTACCCTTTTACATCGCTTTTGGCAAGAGATATTCTCCAAACTCCTTTGACAAAGCAGGAAAAGCATGTTTTGCGTGCTCAACTCAGTATAAAGGAAGGCAAAGTTGTATTGGCTGTAGGGCAATTTATTCCTCGCAAGGGGTTTGATATTCTGATGCAGGCTGCTGCAAGAATGGACAAGTCAATCGGTTTTTATATAGTGGGTGGCATACCTACGGAGGAATACTTACAAATGCAGAAGTCATTAGACTTGGAAAATGTGCATTTCGAAGGTTTCAAGACCAAAGAACAATTGGCAGAGTATTTCAAGGCTGCTGACCTGTTTGTTTTGCCCACACGTGAAGACATTTGGGGGTTGGTCATCAACGAGGCAATGGCGTATGCCTTGCCTGTGATAACAACAAAGAAATGTGTTGCAGGTATTGAACTTATTCAAGATAAGCATTGTCTTGTAGATGTAGAAGATGTGGACGGTTTGAGAGTGGCTATGGAGCGGATTCTCAATAACGAAGATTTAGCCAAACGCCTTGCAGTAGAAAATCTGGAAAAGATAAGTGACTATACCATTGAAAGAATGGCTGAGGCTCATGTTAAAATTCTTGGACTATGAATAATATCACTTTCCTTGCTCAGTTTCCTCCTCCGATGCACGGACTGTCCAAAGCGGTGGAGACTCTTTATGGTTCGAACATAAATGAGAAATACGGTTTTTCAAAGATTGATATTGCCAATAACAAGGCAATAGTGAGAATTTTGTGGAAACTGTTTTTCACGAAAGCTGATATTGTGTATTTCACCATTGCGCAGACTAAGGGTGGTAATTGGCGCGACCTGTTGTTTCTTAAAATCATAGCATTGCGACGGAAAAAATGTATCGTGCATTTGCACGGAGGATACTACCGCATAATGTTGGATGAAAAGATGGGAAATATGCAACGTAGGTTGAATGTCAATGCAATGAAGGGAATTGATGCGGCTATTGTTCTCGGTAATTCTCTTCAGTGGATTTTCGAAGGGCTTATCCCAGAGGAACGTATCTTTACGGTGAAGAATTGTATTGATAATCAGTTCTGCATAAAGGATATTGATGCCAAAATCAGAAATATTGCCGTTGCAGAGAAAATACATGTATTATACCTGAGTAACTTCATTGCTTCCAAGGGATATCCTGAATTATTGAAAGTTGCTGAGGAAATCTGTAATAGAGGACGGCAGGCTGATTTTGTCTTCCATTTTGCAGGGAGGTTTTTCGATGCAAGGGAAGAGAAGGCTTTTGATGATTTTGTTGCTAACCATCATTTGGGTGAAACTGTTGTGTTCCATGGACCGGTGTATGGTGATGCCAAGGTTGAGTTGTTGGAACAATGTCATGTGTTCTCATTGTTGACAACATATCCGAACGAGGGGCAGCCGATAAGTATTCTGGAGGCTATGGGTAATGGTATGGCTGTTATCACAACAGACCATGCCGGCATTCCGGATATTGCCACTTCGGATAATGGATGTGTGTGTCCTAAAGGTTCAATAGATATCAGAACTATTGCATACTACCTTGAAAAATGTTATGATGAGCGTGTATACCTGCAAGATATTGCACGACGGAATCACACCGCTGTTATGACGGAATTCACGGAACAGGCTTATATTGAAAATATGGATAAAATCTTTGAGAAAGTATGCAAGAAGTAAGGCTTTCACAGTTTGATGGGGCTGATTTCGACAAAGGAGCAGGATTTATCAAGGCAACATTGTGGTATTTTGTGAATGCATTGGTTGTCAGAGCATCATGGAATCCGTTTATGGGCATCAAGGTCGCTTTGCTGAAGGCTTTTGGTGCGCGGATAGGGAAGGGACTGGTTATCAAGAATAATGTCATAATAAAGTCGCCCTGGAATCTTACTGTAGGAGATTACTGCTGGCTTGGTGAAGGATGCTGGATAGATAATCTTGATAAGGTGACGATAGGCAGTAATGTCTGTATTTCGCAGGGAGCGTTGCTCTTGACAGGCAATCATGACTATACTAATCCATCTATGCCTTATCGTAATGCACCAATAGCAGTCGAGGATGGTGCTTGGATTGGTGCCAAAACCGTTGTTTGTCCAGGAGTGGCGGTACATAGGAATGCTATTCTTACTGTTGGTAGTGTAGCGACAAAGGATATGGCAGAAAACAGTATTTACCAGGGAAATCCTGCTATGAAGATTAGAGAACGGAGAATAGAAGAACAAAAATGAAAGTATCAATCATAACTTCATGCTATAACCGTAAGGAAACAATACGTGATGCCATTGAGAGCGTGTTGTCTCAGGATTATAGTGATATAGAATACATCATTGTTGACGGAGCATCAACGGACGGAACGCAGGACGTGATAGAGGGTATTATAAAGAACAGCCCTTCTCATATTGATGTCAGATATGTCTCTGAGTCGGACCATGGTATGTATGAGGCACTGAACAAAGGTATCCGCATGGCAACAGGAGATGTCATCGGCCTTGTACATTCTGATGATTTCCTTTATTCCCCTCACACTGTCTCGCATATCGTGGATAGGCTGAGGGAGACTCATGCCGATTTTCTTTATGGTGACGGACTATTTGTCAATCCTGAGCAGACGGATAAGGTTGTGCGTAAATGGATTGGCGGCACATACAGGTTGTGGAAGGTGCGTCATGGATGGCTGCCGTTGCATCCTACATGCTATATACGCAAGGATGTGATGGAGAGACGTGGATTGTATAATGAATCATACAAGATAGCGGCAGACTCCGATTTGCTTTTCCGTTACCTGCTTGGCGGTGACATTACAGTGACTTATCTTCCTGAGTATATTGTACGGATGCGTATGGGTGGACTGAGCACCGACAGTGCACGGAGAAAGCAGATGTGGAAAGAAGATATACGCATGTATCACTCACACGGCATGAATGCTACCATCACGAAGATTGAGAAGATGCTGTGGAAAGTTCCGCAGTTTATAAGGGCAAAATGGAGGTGAGGCGGTAGGATTCGATGGTTATAGGTTTTGGGTTATAGGTATTTGGTTATGCTTCTGCAGACATTCCGTTGAATATTGCTGCAGTTCACGCAATAGCCAATCTGGTATACCAATAGCTATGTCATGGCTCCTGCTTGTTTTTGCCATGCTACACTGATAACTGATAGCCGATAACCTGCAACCGCCTCGCAGCACAACCGTTTAACAGCATGCAACAATCAGCCCTCACAAGCCTTTTTACAGGCTTGTGAGGGCTGAATTCGTATATAGGACTACCTCGATTATGCTATAGCAGAGGTAAGTTTCAGGTCTCTTCCCTTACAGATTCTTCTTGATGAGTTCAATCATGTCCTTGTATTCCTCGTCAGTAAGATAGACTTCTCCAGGGTTCATGCGGAAGAGGCCTGGATAGTCTGGACCTCCCACATATTTCGGAGCGAGGTGGAAATGCAGATGTGAGAGAGTATCGGAGAAAGCTCCGTAGTTTATCTTCTCAGGGTTGAATGCGCGCTGCATGGCACGTGTTGTCTGTGCTACATCTGCCATGAAGTCGTTGCGCTGCTGGTCGTTGAGCTCGTTGAGGTCATTGACATGTCCGTCGTATGCCACGAGGCAACGGCCGCGGTATGTCTGCTCCTTGAAGAGGAAAACGCGTGAAACACGGAGGTGGCAGATCTCAATCATGAGATTGTGCAGAGTCTCGTTGTTCTGACAATAGAGACAGTCTTTTGGATCTGAATACATAGTTTAGTAGTTTATTGGTTAATTAATTGCGGTTATACGGTTGTACGGTTACACGGTTATACGGTTGTGCGGTTATATGGTGGCGATAGCCGGAATAGAAGCTATAGCAGTAATAGATACTAAACGCCTAAACCTCCAAACGGCCAAATCACCAATCAAGAATACTTCATCCACTTCCACATCTCCTTGACGGTAGGCTTCTTTCCATACATGAGTATGCCGATACGGTATATCTTTCCGCCAACCCATACAAACAGAATGGCTGTCGTATAGAGGATGACGAGAGACAGTATCTCTTGCCACAGCGGCACTCCGAACGGTATACGTACCATCATTACGATAGGGCTTGTGAGTGGGAACATCGAAGCCCAGAATGCGAGCGGCCCATCGGTATTCTCTGCAGAGCCCATTGCCGCGTAGAGGGCAAAGACCATGACAATTACCATCGGTGTCATAAACTGTGAGCTGTCCTCCTGTGAGTTTACCGCTGCGCCTATTGCCGCGTAGAAAGAGGAGTAGAGTATATATCCGCCGAGGAAGAAGAAGAGGAACATGATACCTATCTCTGCCAATGGCAGATTGCTTATTGCCTGTATGATTTCTGCCGAAGGATTGCTCTCCATAGCCTGAAGGGCTGCCTGTGGAGCAACCTGCTGTCCCTCCATGCCAACGGAAGGACCTGTCATGGATGGCATGGCACTTATGCCTATGACTGCGCTTATGCCTATAATCATTGCTGCCCATACTATCATCTGTGTGAAGCCCACAAGCATGACGCCAATAATCTTGCCCATCATCAACTGGAACGGTTTGACACTGCCCACGATGACCTCTACGATGCGGTTTGTCTTCTCCTCCATGACACCCTGCATGACCATCGCGCCGTACATGAGCACGAACATATATATAAGTATGGCGGAGATGAGGCCGGGAGCCATGGCAAGTTCGCTTGAGGAAAATGTCTCTTCTCCGTTTTCGCCCCATTTTACAGTCTTTATGTTTATACCGGTCTGTAGGTCAGAGACAATCGTCTCAAGCTGCGGTATATTATATGCGGCGAGCTTGTCCTTGTGAATCTGTGTGTCGAGAACCCTCTCCACATGACGTATGAGGTCGCCCTGCACTTCCTTACGGCTGTAAATCTTTACGGCATTAGGATTTGAGGTGAGGTCTTCAGTGATGCATACCACAGCCTCTATGTCCATCTCCTCACTATTGTAGAGTTGCAGGTCGCCTGCGCCAGGCACGAACTTGTATCCCTGCATCTCGTTGTCGGAGACAGAGTCGCCGGAGGCTGACGCATTCACGAAAAGCGGCAGATACTTCTCCGTCTTGTCCATTATAACTACCTGTTTCTGCTCGTCATCCTTTATTGAACCAAGGATGATGGGAAACGCACCGAGGGCTACGATAAGGAACGGCATGAGTATGGTGAGTATGAGAAATGACTTCTTCTTCACACGGGTCATGTATTCCCTGCCTATTACTATTCCTAAGTTGTTCATTATTTCAATAGTTGTTACTGATGGCCTATTTGGATTATATGGTCTCCGTTGACGGATTTATCGTGCGGAGGAATACGTCGTTCATGGACGGGAGCACCTCATGCATTTCCACATTCCGGAGTTGCTGTGCGAGAGTCTCCACTTGCTCGCGTGTGCCCTGAGCCTTTATCTCGTAAGTGCCATCGGCGAACTTCCTCTTCACGTCAAGCACACTGCCTGAGAGCACTACACGGCTCTTGTTTATAAGTGCGATGTCATCACAGACATCCTCCACCGAAGCCATGTTGTGCGTACTGTAGATGATGGTGTGTCCCTCATCGCGCAACTGCAGTATCTCACGCTTCAGCAACTCGGCATTTACGGGGTCGAAGCCTGAGAAAGGCTCATCGAATATGAGCAACGGCGGACGGTGGACTACAGTCGTTATGAACTGCACCTTCTGTTGCATGCCCTTGGAGAGTTCTTCCAGCTTTTTGTGCCACCATGGCATGATTTCAAACTTCTCAAACCATTTCGTCAGTTCCGCTTTGGCATCCTGTGACGACATACCCTTGAGACGGGCGAGATACAGCGCCTGCTCTCCGACCTTCATCTTCTTGTACAGGCCGCGCTCCTCCGGCAGATAACCTATCTTGCGCACGTCATCGGCACAGAAATCGTGTCCGTCAAAAAACACCTTTCCGCTGTCGGGAGCTGTTATGCGGTTTATGATACGGATAAGAGTCGTCTTGCCGGCACCGTTCGGTCCTAACAGTCCGAAAACCTTCCCTTTCTCGACGCTGATGCTGACATCATCAAGAGCGGTATGTCCGGCATACATTTTTACTATATGTTCTACTTTTAGCATTGTTTGGTGGTTTAGTGGGTCTTTGTTTTTTGTCGCTGGTATAGCCGAAATAGCTGGTATAGCTGAAATAGAAGCTGCCAACTAAATGACTAAACAACCAAACGACTAAGCAGCTATCTATTTACTGAAACAGTTTCCTTGCATATTCTATTATTGTATCTTTCCCTCGTCGGAAATCATCGTCTGTCAGCGCCACGGCGATGTCTGGGTCTATGCCCTGCTCCGTAGAGTTTCCGTTGACGTCATACATAGGGCAGGCAGAGAAGCGCACCGACCAGCCGTTAGGCAGTTCTGAGGAGAACGGCATTCCTGCTCCTCCTCCCGTGCGGTCACCGACAGTCGTTGCTCCGCATTCCTTCATGTATTTCACGAACTCGTTTGCTGCGCTGTATACGCCACGGTTTGTGAGCACCACGACCTTTTTCTGCCAGCGCAGGCGGTTGACGGCAGACAGCCGCTGCTCCTCCATCGCCGAGAAATCGTTATGCCCCTTTCCCGTCTTGTGTTGCATATAGCCCACGATGATGTCTTGGTTTGTGAAGCGTCTTGCCAGTTTCTCCGCTGATGTCAGTAGTCCGCCGCTGTTGGAGCGGACATCTATTATCAGGCCGTTGGCAGGCGCAAGATAGAAGAGTATCTCGTCGATATTGCCCTCTCCGAGAGCATATTCGAAAGAAGAGCACCGCACATATCCCACATTGTCGTCAAGAAACCTGTATTGCATGCCACACGTCTGCCTGTAGTCCGTGCTGAGATAAGTCCTGAGGAGCGTATCTGAAAGATTCGTGGGATAGTCTTCGCGCCATGACCAGTTGCGCGCAAGGTCAAAGGACGATGACATGTTCACATGCCCGTCCCGCAGTTCGCCGAGCATATTGCCGAGGATTTCAAACAGCTGGTCACTGCTGAGAGGCGATGCTGTCTGACGGCTGTAGCGTCCGTGTACCTCGTCCCAGTTTACTCCAAGCTCCTTTTCCTTCAGTTCAAAGAAACAATAGTGTTCGTCCATGATTTTCCACAACGCCTCGAAGTTACCGCTGGAAGTGTTCTCGAATTCCTCCTCGTTGACGCAACCGGTTACCGCCGCAGAACCAATGGCTATGAAGATGAGCACGAAAGCCCGTCTGACGGAGGTCTTGAAAATGTGGAAGAAACAGTAGGGAAGAGATGCTTTGCCTTGCAAGAATGATATCATAGGCGCCTCCTTCCTGCATAAAAGCTGTGTGTCATGCCCACCATGAGCATCGAACTGTATACGTGTTGCTTGAGATTGTTCACCTGCAGCTGCCGATAGTCTCCGAGGTAGCCCACAGAGAGGTTTATCCGTGAGAGGCAGAAAGTGAACGTCAGTTGCTGTCGCAGTGACGGCATGGACACTATAGTCGTGGGAACGATGTTGCGGTCGTAGTTCCCTTTGTTGAAAATCTCGTAGTAAGACTGCCCGTAATTGGGCGAGAATGTCAGTCCGAAGAGCGGACACGATGCTTCGTAGGCCACAGCTATGCGTCCTTCCCCCTCGGCCGTACCGCCTTTCAGTATGTATTTCGCCATGACGACAGGTCCGATGTCTATGAGAGCACGCGCCTGTGCCGGGTTGTTGCCGTTGCGCGTGTTGTAGATGAATCCACCGACAAATTCCGCCTGTGCGCCACCTTTCAGTGTCAGGCGGTCGGCAAGGAAAGTCCATTTCCGCAACACTCCATACTGGAAATGGTATGCCCCGGAAAGCATGGCACCGTTCTTTGAGCGCGATTTCCCATACGCGAAGTTCCCCTCGTTGATAATAAGCCGTGTCCAGCGCTCCTTGCCTCGCCGTCCTTCCTGCGATGCGAGAGAGTCTTTCGGAGTTTCGGCACGCTCACGCTCGGTATGGGAGAGGTAGCGTATCTCCATACCGCCGTAATGCTCTGGCGAGAGATACGTGTCCTGTACGCCACAGTATCCTACACCGAGCATCTTCGTGCTGGTGATGTGCTTCTCCTGTGCCGACATTGACAGAGGGATGACAAGGCATATTATGGACAGAAGCCTATTCATCGAAATCAAGTCTCAGCTGTCCTGTAATCTCATCCCTCACCTCATCTTCGCTCTTCCCCTCGTCAGGGTCGAGAGAGGTTTCCGGTATGCCGGCATTGCCCTCGTCCGTACCATTGCCGTCTTCCGCCTCAGTCTGCTCCTCAACAGGGGCAGGCCGGCGTGTCGGCTCCAGCTCATCGATGCTTGCCACAGGCCATATCGCCACACGCTTTCCCTTTGACTTGAAGCCGGCAACCTTGACATCGACAAACGGTTCACACTCTACCTCCAACGGCTCACGCTGTACGGTCTCGTTGTTCTGGAAATTCAGCCTGACACGCGGATATGGCGTATCGGTGAGCCGGATGACCGAAGAACCCTCTGAACCGAGGATGCTCTGATGCTTTTTCGTGGCAAGATCCATCTTGAAACGCTTCATGTAGACCTGTCCCTGCTGTTCTCCGTTGTGGAAGAGGAGCGTCCATATCTTCGCCGTATCCAGCTTCTCTATCACGAGGATATTCTGCTCATAATGGTTGTTGAGGTCGAAATTGGTAGTATATACCTCTCCGTTGTCAAGCACTACGAGTATGGAGTCGTCATCATTGAACTTGCCGAGATACTTTCCGTGCTCGTCATAGTTGAGGCGCAGGACATCTGGGTCAAACCAAACGTCGCGCCCGTCGAGCGTGGAGTGGCCGCGGGACTTCAGGGATATGCGGTGTATGGTGGTCTTCGACAGCGTGTTGCCTCCGGCATTGCGGTTTTTCACGGCAAGAGAGCCGAAGTCATACTCGAGGAACAGCTTCTTGACCTTTGCGCCCGGTTCGAGCGTTACCTTTATTACCTCCGCCTCTCCGTTAGGATTAGCGGTGAAATAGACCACCTTGGAGCCCGGCGTCCCCTTCGTGAGGTCATACTCGCTGTCACGTGTGAAGCTCGCGACATGAAATCTTTTGGCATAGTAGCATCCGTGCTTGCCGTCACGGTATACGACATTGTATATCGTGCGTGTATCGTTTTTCTTCTGCACCTGCACATGGAGGATATTCTTGCCGACAAACATCTTGTCCTGAACCCTCACAATCTTGTATTTGCCGTCCTTGTAGAAGATGATGACATCATCGAGATTTGAGCAGTTGCATACAAACTCGTCCTTCTTCATCCCCGTGCCGATGAATCCCTCCTGACGGTTTATGTACAGTTTCTCGTTGGCTTCCAGCACGCGTACGGCATCGATGTTCTCGAAATTGCGTATCTCTGTCATGCGCGGATAGTCGGCTCCGTACTTTCCCTTGAGGTACATGAACCATTTGCAGGTCACCTCCGTGAGGTTGGCGAGGTCGCGGTCTATCTCCGCAATCTCTGCCTTGATGTTTGCCATGAGTTCGTCAGCCTTGTCCTTGTTGAACTTCAGGATGCGCTTCATCTTTATCTCCATGAGGCGGATGATATCATCCTTGGTCACTTCGCGCACCAGTTGCGGATAGAACGGCGTGAGCCTGTCATCGATATGCTCGCAGGCGGCGTCGAGATTGGCAGCGTTCTCGTATTTGCGGTCCTTGTATATGCGCTCCTCGATGAATATCTTCTCGAGCGATGCATAGAACAGCTGCTCCATGAGTTCGCCGCGCCTTATCTCGAGTTCCTTGCGTATGAGTTCCTTCGTCTGCTCCGCATTATAGTTGAGGACATCGGAGACGGTCGCGAAGATAGGCTTGTTGTTCTCTATGACACAGCAGTTCGGGGAAATGGACACCTCGCAGTCGCTGAAAGCATAAAGGGCGTCGATGGTTTTGTCTGACGAGGTGCCAGGGGCGAGATGGATAAGAATCTCCACCTGTGCCGCCGTGAGGTCCTCCACTTTCCTTGCCTTTATCTTTCCCTTTTCTATGGCAGAGGTGATGGAGGTTATGAGAGTCTCGGATGTCTTGGAGTAAGGTATGTCGCGTATGACGAGCGTCTTGTTGTCGAGTTTCTCTATCTTGGCACGCACACGCACCCTTCCGCCGCGCTGTCCGTCATTGTATTTTGACACGTCGATGCTGCCGCCTGTTGGGAAGTCGGGATACAGATGATACTCCTCGCCTTGGAGGTATGCCACGGCGGCGTCGCACAGTTCGTTGAAATTGTGCGGCAGAATCTTGGACGATAGGCCTACGGCAATGCCTTCCGCTCCCTGCGCAAGGAGCAGTGGGAATTTTACAGGGAGCGTCACCGGCTCCTTGTTTCTGCCGTCGTAGGACATCTGCCAGTCCGTTGTCTTCTGGTTGAAGACCGTCTCCAGGGCGAATTTCGAGAGCCTTGCCTCGATGTATCGCGGAGCCGCCGCGCGCGAGCCTGTGAGTATATTGCCCCAGTTGCCCTGACAGTCTATGAGCAGATTCTTCTGGCCTATCTGTACAAGGGCATCGCCTATGGAGGCATCTCCGTGAGGATGGAACTGCATGGTGTGTCCCACGATGTTCGCAACCTTGTTGTAGCGGCCGTCGTCCATACGCTTCATGGAGTGGAGTATGCGGCGCTGCACGGGTTTCAGGCCATCTTCTATATGCGGCACGGCACGCTCAAGTATGACGTATGAGGCATAGTCGATGAACCAGTTCTGGTACATCCCTGACAGATGGTGTACTATCGATGCGTCAAAACGGTTTACGGGCTTATAGTCTGTCTCCTGCTGACGTTCCTCAGCTGATTCCATTTCTTGTATATCGTCACTCATAGAGTAGGGTAGGTTTCTGTGTTTATGGTGAAAAAGGAGTGTATATGCTACTCCTATGCAAAGTTAATCATTATTAAGGAAACGGCAAAATTATTTGACATATTTTTGGGGATACGGACTTTTTTTGTAATTTTGCATCATTAAATACAACGAAGCATACAGGATTACCGCCACGGGCATGCTGACATTGCAAGGCCGTGGCATGGCATCCTGTCGGAAACGGAAACCTTTAGTGCACGTGCTATGGGCAATATCGACATAATAAAAGTAACGACTAAGAAAGACAGGAAGACGTTTGCGCATTTCGGCAACGAGCTTTACAAGGACAGCGAGTATGCTGTCCCGGATTTGGAGTTTGACGTCCTCGACACATTTGACCCGAAGAAGAACGCCGCCTACGACTTCTGCGAGGCGGAACTGTTCCTTGCAAAGAAAGACGGCAAGGTCGTGGGACGCGTGGCGGCGATAATAAACCACCGTGCCAACGAGACGTGGAACGTGAGGAACGTGCGCTTCGGATACCTTGACTTCATAGACGACATGGAGGTCTCTGCCGCGCTTCTCAAGACCGTGGAGAACTGGGGACGGGAGCGTGGCATGACAAGCATACAGGGACCGATGGGCTTCACCGACTTCGACAAGGAGGGAATGCTCATCGAGGGCTTTGACAAGCTGGGCTCGCTCACGGCTCTCTACAACTATCCTTATTATGTCAGCCACATGGATGCCCACGGCTACGGCAAGGAGGTGGACTGGGTGCAGATACGTGTGGCTGTGCCTGAGGGGATGCCTGATAAGTTCCAGCGTGGCGCGGAGATGATAATGCGCCGTTACGGACTTAGGATAAGCAAGCTGACGGGGAGCATGATTTTCAGGCAGGGTTACGGACAGAAGATATTCGACCTGCTCAATGCCGCCTACGCTCCGCTGTTCGGCTTCTCACAGCTCTCGCAACGCCAGATAGACGGTTATGTGAAGACATATTTCGGACTTATAGACCTGAAGTTTGTGACACTGGTCCTGGACAAGGACGAAAATCTCATTGGTGTTGCCGTGACGATGAACTCGCTGGCGCGTGCCATACAGAAGGCAAAGGGCAGGATATTCCCATTCGGGTGGTTCCATCTGCTACGAGCCCTGAAATTCAAGATGGAGGATACCGCAGAGATGATTCTCATAGCCATAAAGCCGGAATATCAGGGCAAAGGCGTCAACTCCCTGTTCTTCTACGACCTCATCCCTATCTACCAGAAGGCCGGTTTCAAGTATGCTGAGACAGCCCCTCAGCTGGAGGAAAATCTCAAGGAACTGAACCAATGGAGAATTTTCAATCCGGAATTCCCGAAAAGACGCCGCTGCTACTGCAAGAAGCTATAGCTCGCCAAAGGTGATATGCCAGGCAGAATATTGCCAACAGACCTTTCTGTCCCCGTATTCCCCACATGGTTTCTATGACAGTTGGCATCGTCTGTGAAGACTTCCTGACGGGCAGGCTGTATGGGGCATAAGATAAAGGGTTACCACTTACATGGAAAAAGGTCACCCTTGGCATGGTGAAAGGTGACGTTTGACACAATAAAGGGTCACGGTTTGCATCGCATTCCGTGACCCTTTGTCTGTTTTCGCCATACAGTTGTACATGCGGGCGTTTCGCTTTTGGATTTCAGGTCTTAGATTATGCTGTTGCTTCGCTTTCAGATTAAGTGCTGCGACGTCATGATGGCTGTAAAAACACATGGCAGCACGAACCCCTAATATCTTAACCCCACAACAGGAAAATGAAGCAGCCGTGCGCATATTTTGATATTAAATACGGAAAACTTTTGCATTTCTCATGGAAAAACATTATCTTTGCAACAGCTTTCCCGATGTCTTCACTGAGGCTGTATGACGGGCAGACACAGACAGTGTGCCTTCGTGCTAAGGAGACGTATCGTACGGAAACCAAAAACAAACTAAAACCTATGAGTAGCCATGATTGATTTTTTCCTTATCAGTACCAGTGATTTCCCGTTCTACTGGGCCTTGTGGCTTATTGTAGCAGTGGCATTTCTCATCGTCGAAATGCTTACGGGCACGCTCTATGTCTTCTGCTTCGCCTGCGGAGCAGTGCTGAGTTTCGTGGTATCGCTTTTCACAGGAAGTCTCTCTGTACAGTTGGCAGCGTTTGCCATAGCCACGGCGGTGAGCATTTTCCTCATACGCCCTATGATGAAAAAGTATCTCCATCCTAAAGAGTTTGAGAAACCGAGCAATGCCGATGCCTTGCTGGGCATGGAGGGACGCGTCAGCGAGCAGATTACCGGCATGGGATACGGCCGTGTCGCCATAGACGGCGACGACTGGAAAGCGCAGTCGCTGGACGGCACGACAATCCCTGTGGGCTGTAGGGTGAAGGTGGTCTCTCGCGAGAGCATCATTATCACCGTCATGCCGATAGAATGATATCTTATATCCATCATCTAATACTGGCAAGAACCATGGCCTGCGGCGAAGTGTCGCTGTGTGCCTGAAGTCTCTTGCTTAAAACCAAAAAACTGAAAACAATATGGTTGGAATTTATGTTATCGGAGCCATCGTCATCCTGGTGGCCATCTTTGCAAAGAACGCACTCGTCATTGTGCCGCAGTCGGAGACACGCATCATCGAGCGTCTCGGCAAGTATTTCGCCACGCTTTCCCCAGGTGTGAATGTCATTATCCCTTTCATCGACCGCGCGAAACCTATCATAGCGATGCACCGCGGACGCTATGTCTATTCGTCGATTATCGACCTCCGCGAGCAGGTGTATGACTTTGACAGGCAGAATGTGATTACGAAAGACAACATACAGATGCAGATAAATGCACTCCTGTATTTCCAGATCGTGGACCCGTTCAAGGCGGTTTATGAGATAGACAATCTCCCTAATGCCATCGAGAAGCTCACGCAGACGACGCTGAGAAATATCATCGGCGAACTGGAACTTGACCAGACGCTGACATCACGCGATACCATCAATACAAAGCTCCGTGCCGTTCTGGACGATGCCACAAACAAATGGGGTGTGAAGGTCAACCGTGTGGAGCTTCAGGACATCATGCCGCCGGAGTCTGTCCTCCAGGCTATGGAGAAGCAGATGCAGGCGGAACGTAACAAGCGCGCCACAATCCTCAACTCGGAGGCTGACAAGCAGCAGGCCATCCTCCATGCCGAGGGCGACAAACTGGCGATAATAAACCGTGCTGAGGCTGACAAGCAGCAGGCTATCCTGCGTGCAGAGGGTGAGGCGCAGGCACGTATCCGCAAGGCTGAGGCTGAGGCAATTGCCATACAGAAGATAACGGATGCCGTGGGACAAACGTCCAATCCGGCGAACTATCTCCTTGCACAGAAGTATATCCAGATGATGGAACAGCTGGCGCAGGGCGACAAGACAAAGACAGTTTACCTGCCGTACGAAGCGACAAATATCCTCGGCTCTATCGGCGGAATAAAGGAACTGTTCAAGGAGGGCAAGTGATACACCGTCTATGAAATGCTGCTACGCCTTGTGCAATGACAGCGGTAATACGGGAACGGCAATCATTCTATGTGGATTACATCATGGAATGGTTGCCGTTCTCGTGGTAAGTGGTCTTGTGCTATAATGTATTTTGCAGTCATGATGGTGTTTGCCCATGTGGCCAATAACCGTCCGGCTGCATCTCAAGATGTCTGAGCTGTCACTAAAATCAATAGCCCACAACTTACAGCCAATACCATCAACCATATATCCATACCCCCAAAGACAATTACACGGCCCAACCGCCAATATGCAAAGATCCTGTTAAGAAAATGTAATTATAATGCTATATCGGCCCCATTGTTTTGCATTCTTGCATTTTCTTCGTATCTTTGTACCTGCATTTTGCGCCTGTGGCGAAATTGGTAGACGCGCCAGACTTAGGATCTGGTGTCTCGCGACGTGTAGGTTCGAGTCCTATCAGGCGCACAAAGGGTATATGTTTCTGTCGGAAACAGGACAAACAAACAGCCAAAAGGACTGTGTATCAGGTCTCAGTCCGTATCTTTTACACACCAGATGATACCCGTTCATTTGGGGGATTAGCTCAGTTGGCTAGAGCGCTTGCATGGCATGCAAGAGGTCATCGGTTCGAGCCCGATATTCTCCACACTCATTACTTTTTGCAGATGAGGCATTAAATTACGCCGGACAATATTGTCTTGCGTATTTTTTTTAACCAGAAAAAGAATTTTGTAGTCTCACCTGATAAGTTTTGTCTCATCCCATGCATTATAATGAATAGCCTCTATAATGTAGAAATAAGGGATTAATAATGTCGGAAATATGCTTAAAATGACAAAAATGTAAAAATAAGTATGTTATGCGCATGCTTATTTTTACATTTTTGTTGCATTAACGAGTATCTTCATCGTATCTTTACTATCTTAGTTCAATAGAAATAGCCGATGGAGAGGATAGGGGAGATATCCCATTTTCTGCCGACATAGATGAAATTGACAGATGGGGACAGTGTCCAGCGCTTATAGCGCATATCAAGGCCGGTACCGAAAACGGCGGCGAGACCTTTATGCGTGTCTTTACATCCGAGAGTGACTTTTCCGTATTCGGTGTAGCTGCCGCTGTCGTCAACATCGGAGACGATCTCGTAATTGTCATAGTCAGACTTGCGTACACCATAACCTACGAGCGCCTTGACATAGACATCGAAGAGGCGATTCTCGGTCTGGAATATCTCATAGCCCGGACCTACGGCGGCGAGGAGACAGTTGCGCTCATCGTGGATAGTGCAGGGACGGGTCTTCTGCATGACCTCCTTGTCGCCGTCGTGCATGCCCCAATGGCCATTGATTTCCCAGAACATGCGCTCGGATGTGTAGTAACGTGCACTGACATCTATGGCAACGCCTTTTGAGGTATAGGCATCAGGCATGTATTCATAGCCTGCTCCGAAGGTGAAAAGCATACCGCCGTCCTTGTATGAACTGTCTTGTGCGGCAGCATTCCCCGTAAGCAGAAGCAGAAAGGCGAGCGATAGTGTGCGCCATCTGCCTGTAATCATGTTGGCATTCTTCATTTTCCTTTCGGGCTATATTGCTCGGCGATGGCCTTGAAGTTGAAGGCATCAATCTCCTTGGTTCTTATTTTCTCGCAAAGAACAGGGTCATCGGCAAGATATTCCTGCCACTGCTTGCGCATGAAGGAACGGCTTGACGTGTTGCGTCCGAAATGTATCGGGCAGTCGTCTCCCTCTCTCTGCAGGCAATACTGTATGCCGGTGTCACGGCTGTAGGTTATTACGAGCGCACCGTCCTTGGCGAGGCTGTAGGTATGTCCGTAGGCAGTGATGATGAGATGGTCACCGATGCTGTTGAGTACCTGCCAGTTCTTGTATGTGCGGAACTTCTGTTCGCCCTTTTTCTTGTATGGAATCTTGTATTCCGTCCATACCAGAGTCTGCCGTTTCTCCGGGAGCTTCTTGCGGGAGAGCGTCATGTATTTGATGGTCTCGCTCTTTATTTTCTGCCGTCCCTCGGCGGTCTTTATACTGATGGTCTTAGAGCCGGAAGGCAGGTTTGACGACCTCTGCCCGCCGATTTCCCCAGCTATCAGCCTGTTGTCTACTGTGGTAATCTCCGTGTCGTAGTACGTAGTACCGTTATTTATTAGCTGTGCCACCTGGCAAGAGTGAAGCATGGCAAGGCATAGTGCCGCGCTGGCGGCCAGTGCCGATAGGGTCTTTGTAGTAGGTTTCATGATAGTAGGTTTTTCTCATCTGCAAAGATAGCCTAAAAATGTAAAACAACCCTCAACATATGTTGAGAGTTGCTTCTGTCATATATTATTCTTGCAGACCTAATAGAAAAAGCCTATTTTTTTCGGGGGGGGTAAAATGGCGGCGTGAGGGTCACTCTTCCTGAATGTCAGTTCCTTGCGTATGCGGCTGAGGTGTGTCGGTGTTATCTGCAGGTAGGAAGCCATCTCCTTCAGCGAGATGCTGTTTATTATATCGGGGTATCGCTTCAGCAGGGCGAGATACCGCTCTTTCGGCGTCAGGCGGTGGAGGTCAAGATATGTCATGTATGCTTGCCTGAACAATGCTTCTGCAAAGGCGAGTCTCATTTCCGGCCTTTGGCAGAGCTCCATTCTCACCACATCATTCGGGCACAGTATGACATCCGCATCCACGGCTGCCACGATATTCGTCTTCGCCCTTCCGTCGCAGAAAGTGCTGATGTAGTCTCCTACCGGTGTGCCGCGGAAAGCAAAGCCCGTGATACGCTCGTTTCCGTTATTGTCTACCACAGTATATTTAAAGTATCCTTTCAGCACAAGCCCTGCATATTTCATGACTTTATCTCTTCCACCCTGCGTTCTGGTCAAGGTCTCCCCTTTGCGCAGATGGTGGACTGTGCCGTATTTCTTGAATATCTGCTTCCAGAAGTTCATGTCAATGGCTTCTATGTATGTGTTGAAGTGTGCCATATCTGAAAGTTTTATGTATTCGGTATTTCGCAGTGATATGATGTGTTTCCGCGCGGAAGGCTCCGGTGTCAGACACAAAGGCGACTTACACGCATAGCGTGGAAGACACAGTCTGCAGTTCGGGATATTCCGTCTTCACTCTTTTCGGCATCTTTCTCACGACCTCCTCATAGCTATGGCGTATCATATCCATGACGAGCGCGTCGGGAAGTGTGCCGAATATGTCTATCTGGTTCCAGTATTTCTTGTTCATGTGCCATGCTGCCTTTATCTCGACGTGCGTCTCGCGCAGCTCAAGGGCAACGTCCGGATGACATTTCAGTACAAACCATTCAGGGTTGTTGACATTAATCATCGCGAAAATCTTGTCCCTTACGCGGAAGGCGAGTGCCTCTTCGTCGAAAGGAAAGTCCTCGGATGTATGAGGTAACGCCAGGCAGAAGTCTCTTATCTGTTCTATATCCATGGACAGGAGGTTTACAGGATGGTGTACTGCACGCCGAGTGCAAGGCATATTATGTCCTTGAACGGGATAGGCTTGTTGAGGAATTTCTGTCTGACATACAGGTCGCAGGTAGAGACCTCGTAGTATACGGAGATTTTTTTTGCAAGGAAGCGGTGGTTGGCAGGTATGAGAAACGTGACTTTCTGCCCAACGCCGAGATGGAAACGCACCCTGCTTGAGAATCCGTAGTATCCGCTCGGGTAGCGGTCAGGCTCCTTAGTCCAGAACTCATCGCTGAGGATGGAGTTGATGAACATCGTGCCGTAGAGCGGTTCCACTGTCCATCTCTTGCCCAAAGGGAGGCTCCACGGCGTGTAGGTCTGCTTCACCGTAAACGACCAGTAGGATGTCGGTGTATGGTTCTTGGGCAGATAGCCGAGGAACACGTGTGTGGCCCACTGGCCGCGCTTGCCGTAGCACCAGCCGATGCCTGCCGAGACCATGCCGATGTCGCCGGCATACTGCAAGGAGAACCTGTTTGGTATCAGCGATGCCCACTGTTGCTTGTACTTGCTGATGCGTTTCTCGTATTTGTCTTCTCCTGCCGTTACATTCTCCAGACTGTCGCTGTCAGCAGGACATACCTTTACATCCGCTATGGCAAGCGTGTCGGTCTGCGCCGTCATTGTGCCTACGGGCAGAAGACAGAGTGCTGTGGAGAGCAGCAGGTCAGAAGTCAATCTTCTCAAAGTCATATCCGTCTTTCCTTATTTTAAATACATAATATGCGCGCTCCTTCATATTGGTGCAGCCGTAATAGATGATGCCGTTGCCGAAGATGTCGCTGACATCGTCGCAGTGGTTGTGGCCGTTTACGCAGAAGAGGGCAGGGTATTGTGACATGTAGAGGTTGAAGACCTTGTCGACATTGTTGTTGAACTGCTCGTCGCCTGGTCTCGAGTGCATCACCGCTATGGTGCGTGTGATGGAGTCTTTCTCGGCATTAAGCCCCTTGACCGTCTCTATGTCGCTTTCGATGAACTTGAAGTCCGGCACAGGGTCCGAGTAGTCGTACTCCAGGGCGACAGTGTTGAGGCAGACGAAGTGTATGTATCCGGCGTTGAACGTGAAGTTTGGCAGGCCATAGAGATACTCGAACGTGTGCTCGCCGTTGCCGAGACAGTCATGATTGCCTATGACAGAGACATAAGGCAGACCAGAGGAGTCCATCAGGTCTCTGCACCACATGAATTCCTTCGGCAGCCCGAAGTCTGTCTGGTCGCCGCCATGCACGATGAAGTCGATGTCTCCGCGCTCGCTGATGAGGCGTATGGCATCCTTCATGGCAGTGTAGCTTCCCTGTGTGTCGGTGATGAAAGCGAATGTTATCTCTTCCTTATCCTTGCACAGACGCTCTATTTGCTCTATGTTTTCGGCATGGATATTGGTCCTGCCCTCAAACTTCGTGCTGTACGGATGGTATTCGAACATGTCGCATCCGGAGACGCTGAAGGCGGTGAAAAGCCCGAGTGCAAGGTGTCTTATGGTATGTGTATTCATTCTTCTGGGTTATATGTGGCAGTTGTCTGCAAACCTTTGCAAAGGTATTTCTTTTGTTTTAATGAAACAACTTTTTTAGTATTTATTTGCAAAAACGGAACTGCATGACATGCGGCCGTAAACCTTTATGAAACCGACGTATGCCAGCAGTACGACATTCATCATGAGGGCATACACTATGCCAGGCACAGCTATCATTCCGTTATTGAATATAAACGGGCTGGAAGCTACTGCTATGGCCTGTGCGGCGTTCTGCATCCCCACCTCAATCACTATCGTTCGGCGCTCTTTCCTGTCCAGTCGAGACAGACGTCCGATACCGTATGCCATGACGGTCGTGACGATTATCAGCATGGTGACACACAGTCCGATGGCAGGAAAGTGTTCCGCGATGGCCTCCTGATTCTGCACGAAGAAGAGTCCAGCCAGCAGCATCAGTGCCGGAAATGCCGTCTTTGACAGCACACGGTCTATGCTTGCCGCTGCATGGCTCCACTTCAGCCTTACAATGATGCCTGCCACGATAGGCACAAGCATCGTCACGAGGTTTTGCAGAAGGAGGTTGCCCATTGGCAGGCGTACGCCAATCGCCTCGCCTGCCGACACTGTGGCGTAGTGCATGATGGCAGGCACGGTGACGAGGGTGATGACGGAACTCAATGCTGTGAGTGATACGGACAGCGCGACATCGCCCTTGGCGAGCATGGAGAATATGTTGCTTGACGAGCCGCCCGGGCAGCAAGCTACCAGCATGACACCGATGAACAGCAACGGCGGCAGGCCGAGCATCGTGGCAAGGATGTATGCCGCCAGCGGAAGCAATACAATCTGGCCGAGAAGTCCCACGGCAATGGCCTTGGGACGTTTTGCTACTAAGAGAAAATCCTGCGGGCGCAGTGTAAGACCGAGGTCGAACATCAGCAGCGTCAGTATGGGTAAGACTATGAAAAGGCTTGTCATTGGCGGTTATCTTGCGGTTTTACGTGGTTGCGGTTATAGGGTATTTGGTTGTATGTTGTATAGTTTTCGGTTATGGATTTTTGCTATCTGTGAAATTGATACAAAGGTATTCTTTTTGCTTTAATAAGGCAATATTTTTAGAAAATATTCACAAAAAAGACCGCGCGGTAGCCTATTACGCCGAGCCGTCCGAGGACAGACATTCTCCTTCCCCTACATGGCCTTTGCAAAAGGTGACCTTTCACATGCCGAAAGGTCACCTTTTACCGTGTCAACCGTCACCCTTTGCATGGCGAAAGGTGACCCTTGGTTGTTTCGTCGTTTAGTTGTCTGGTGGTTTAGTGGTATCTTTTGTTTTATCCAGTCTGACGATTTAGTGATGGAAGGCCAGAGATGTTTTCATATAGTTGTGTGCGTCAGACTGCTGGATGTAAACATAAAACATTGGTTTCTAATGTGTAGCGGTTTCGGTATCCTCAGCTTGAGAATGTATTTTACGCCTTCTCTTGCCATGGCCTGTGACGGTCAGAAACCGTATCCCATGACGAAGCCGTAGTATCCGCCGTCGATAGGGGAGGCGATAGGTGTGAAGACAAGACTGTCATCCCTCTTCCTCTTTTTCTGAAAAGCCTTATGCCACAGGCGGCAGCTCCATTCTCCGACGCGTGCACTGAGGATGCCGACACCGGCTCCGGCGACGACATCGTGGAGCCAGTGACGGCCGTTGTACATGCGCATGAAGCCTACTCCTGTCGCTATGGCGTAGGCTCCGATGCCGTACCATCCGCCGTACTCGATGCGTACCAGTTCGGCACCCATGAATGCCGTGGCGGTATGTCCCGAGGGGAAAGAGTTGCGGCTCTCAAATTCTGGTCTTTTCTCGTTGATGCAGAACTTTGGTATGTTTGTCAACACTCCCAAGGTGGCATAGGATGTGGCGACAATCAGTGCCCTGTCTCGGAACGAATGCCGCGCCTTTATGCCTGTGCACCCTAAGAATAGAGAGCCCGCGACGGGCAGATACTGGAGGTTGTCGTCAAATTCGAGCCGTCTGCCGCCACCGCGCAGGTCGATGATGTCGCGTGTGACGGTGTGGCTGCTGTGTCTTACGAAGCTCGGTGCGAGGGCTATGGCGCCGGCTCCCATGAGGGAGACAGGCAGGGTGGTCTTCCTCCATTCGAATGTGTAATGCTCTTGATTGTTGCCGTTTGCGGACAAGGTGTCACGGTCTGCCTGCTGTCCGTGCATCTCTGCAGGCAGGACAGCGATGATGGCCGTTGCCATCAGTAAGTTTTTGATCTCCATGTGGTGTGTCTGGCCTCGTCAGTTCCTGCTCGGCCATAATACGAGGTTGGGTACAGAAACGTGGAACCAATATGTTTCCATCTTTTGCTCAGACACAAAGTCTTGACTTGAGAATGGAGACAGCAACCCCATGCTGACGGCATGGAGAACCATCATGCCAGGGTCTTGTTATCAGTATGAACCCAGATGTTTGGGTAAAAAAAGTTTCCTACGCTTTTTTACAGCAAGATGAAGACACAACGTTTCTTTGAATTATTGATGATATGTTGATGTTTTTTTACATGATAATCGGAGGTTTGCTTGTTGGAAATGGATGATTGTTTTGTTTGAAACAGATGATTCTTTTGTACAGAGAAACGGAAACGTGGAACTGTCCATCGCTCATCCCTCTGTAAAAGGCGGTAGGAAAGCCCTTGATAACGGAATGGAGACGGCAGCCCCACGTATGATACGTGGAGAACCATCATGCCAATCTTGTTATCAGTGTTAAAGTTTCCTACGCTTTATTACAGCAAGATACAGACACAACGTTCTTCGTTTTATCTCGAAAATATGTCATGACATCATGGAGATGTCATTTGTTTATGCCATAGGCGGTTATTTTGCGGTTTTTACGGTTATGCGGTTATTCGGTTTGGGGGTGTGGGTTGGTGGCTTTGGGTTATGGATTTATGGCTGTGGAAGACCTTAACCCCACAACCCACAACCATTTAACCATATATGATCTTGCCGTTCTCGTCGGTATTTTCAGGGATGAACGACTTGTTATACTGCTCCATGCCTCTCAGAGACATACCCATATTGGAGAATCCGCCGTCATGGAAGAGAGTCTGCATGGTGACCTTCTTCGTGAGGTCGGAGAAGAGAGTGATGCAGTAGTCTGCACAGTCATCTGCCGATGCGTTGCCGAGAGGTGACATGCGGTCTGCGAAGTCGAGCATTCCGTCGAAGCCCTTTATGCCGCCGCCGGCAGTGGTGAGGGTAGGCGACTGTGAGATGCAGTTCACGCGGACCTGCTTCTCGCGGCCGTAGATGTATCCGAACGAGCGTGTGATAGACTCGAGGAGTGCCTTTGCATCGGCCATGTCGTTGTAGCCGAAGAAGGTGCGGTGTGAAGCGACGTATGTCAGGGCGAGGATAGAGCCGCCCTCGGCGATGGCGTCAAGCTTCTTTGCCACCTGCATCATCTTGTGGAAAGATACTGCAGATATGTCAAGTGTCTTGTCGAGGAAGCCATAGTCGAGATCATCGTATGTGCGCTTCTTGCGCATGTTGACAGACATGGCGCAGGAGTGAAGCACAAAGTCTATCTTTCCGCCGAGAGCCTTCTGGGCTTCAGTGAACAGGTTTTCAAGGTCTGCTACGCTTGTGGCGTCGGCTGGGATGACAGCTGCGGCATGTGTGCTCTTGGCGAGTTCGTCAAGAGTTCCCATGCGTATAGCCACTGCTGTATTGGTGAGTACAATCTCTGCGCCTTCTTCTACAGCGCGTTCTGCAACTTTCCATGCAATGGATTGGTCATTGAGGGCACCGAAGATGATGCCTTTTTTGCCTTTAAGTAAGTTGTACATGTTTTTTCTTCTGAGTTTGTTATCTTAAAAAATCTCGGCAAAGGTACAAACTTTTTCATTAACAGGCAAATAATTACATGAAAAACCGCCATAATCTCCGTTGTGAGGAGGTTATGGCGGTTGTACGGTCATGCGGTTATAGGGTGATACGGTTGTTGGTTTTGGGTTGTTGGTTATGAGTTTGCCAATAACCAAATATCACCAACCGATAACCATCAAACTATTACTTGCGGTAGTCTTCTATGTCTTCTGCTGTAGCTGACATCACGAAATCGTAATGCTTCTCCACCTCTGCTGCGGCATAGCGTGCATAGACGCGTGCCGACTTGCCGAACAGTTCTGGAGCCTTTGAGGCGTCGTTGATGAGGAGTATAGCCATGATGCAGTCGCCAGCCATCTCGTAGAGGTGACGTATGACAAGGTCTTTGAACTCGTCGTTCTTCTGCTCGTTGGTGTATGCGACAGCCTCGTTATACTTCTCTGCCATCTTCGCTACACGCTCTTTCAGCGGAAGGAACTCCTCTGCACACCAGTCTGCACTTCCTGCAGAGGCTGGTGCCTGGCCCGCCTCAAGCATGTCGGCAATGACTTGCCCGTAGAATCCGTTCGTTATGTAGCGTCCTGCGGCAACAGTCTGCAGCTGTGTCGTGCCCTCGTAGATGGTGAGGATGCGGGCATCGCGATACAGACGCTGACATGCGTACTCGAGCATGAAGCCAGAACCGCCGTGAACCTGTATGCCGTCGTATGCTATCTGGTTGGCATATTCGGATGTCATGCCCTTGGCAAGCGGTGTGAAAGCATCGGCGAGACGTGAGAATGTCTTGCATTCTGCCTTCTCCTCCGGTGTGAGACGCTCGCCGGCATCCTTGCGCTCACGCTCGATGTCCTCAAGAGCCTTGTAGACATCTACATAGCGTGAAGTGGTGTAGTAGAGCGTGCGGCTTGCATCAAGCTTGGCTTTCATGGTTGCAAGCATGTCGTATACGGCAGGGAACTCTATGATGGCCTTGCCGAACTGCTTTCTGTCCTTGGCATAGGCGAGAGCCTCGTTGTATGCCATCTGTGATGTTCCGGTAGACTGGCCTGCAATGCCGAGGCGTGCACCATTCATCAGTCCCATTACATACTTGATGAGTCCGAGCTTGCGTGAACCGCAAAGCTCTGCCTTGGCGTTCTTGTATACAAGTTCGCAGGTAGGGGAACCGTGGATGCCGAGCTTGTTCTCTATGCGTCGCACGTCAACACCGCCGTCGCGCTTGTCGTAGATAAACATGGAGAGTCCGCGTCCGTCGCGTGTGTTCTCCTCAGAGCGCGCAAGCACAAGGTGAATGTCAGAGTCGCCGTTGGTGATGAATCGCTTGCAGCCGTTCAGTCGCCAGCAGTTGTTCTCCTCATCAAATGTCGCCTTGAGCATGACGCTCTGCAGGTCAGAACCAGCATCAGGCTCAGTGAGATCCATGGACATTGTCTCGCCTTGGCATACGCGTGGGACATAACGCTGACGCTGTTCCTCGTCTCCGAACTCGTAGAGTGTCTCGATACAGTCCTGAAGAGACCATATGTTCTCGAAGCCTGTGTCGGCGCAGGCTATCATCTCGTTTATGGCAGAGTAGATGGCCATAGGGAAATTGAGGCCACCGTATCGGCGGGGCATTGTCACACCGTTGAGGCCAGCCTTGATGGTGGCGTCAAGATTCTCGTAGGTCTTTGATGCGTAGACCATGCGGTTGTTTTCTACATGAGGGCCTTCTGCATCGACTGCCTCGGCGTTAGGGGCAATGATGTTTGCCGCTACATCGCCGGCGAGGTCAAGCACACGCTCGTAAGAGTCGAGGGCATCCTCGAAGTTCTCAGGTGCATAGTCATACTTGCCGAAATCGGAATAGTTGCGTTCCTTGAGCTCTACAATCCTTTTCAGCAGCGGGTGGCTGAGATGAAACTTTATCTCAGGATTATCTTGAAAGAAGTTTGCCATTGTCTTTTATGGTTGTGCTGTCTGTCATCCGTGCCGTATCGGTTGCCGCATGTGTGGCGGGGACGATGCGGTACGGGTGACAGACAGTGCTTTTTATTTGTTGTTATGCTTGTAGTATTTTATGAGTTTTGGAATCACATCCTCAACGGAGCCGTTGATGACATAGTCGGCAATGGTGTTGATAGGTGCGTCCGGGTCGCAGTTGATTGATATGATTATGCCGGAATCCTGCATGCCGGCGATATGCTGTATCTGCCCTGAAATACCACAGGCGATATAGACCTTCGGGCGTACGGTGACACCTGTCTGGCCTATCTGGCGGTCATGGTCTACCCATCCGGCATCTACTGCGGCGCGGGAAGCACCAACCTCGGCATGGAGTTCCTTTGCAAGCTGGAAGAGCTGGTCGAATCCTTCCTTTGAACCGACACCGTAGCCTCCTGCGACAACGATAGGAGCGCCTTTGAGATTGTGTTTTGCCTCCTCGACATGACGGTCGAGAACTTTGACTACATACTCTGTCTCCGGTACATATTTTGCTACATCGTGCCTGATGACCTCACCCTTGTAGTTCTCGTCGAGCACCTCTTTCTTCATCACACCCTCACGGACAGTGGCCATCTGTGGACGGTGCTCAGGATTGACGATAGTGGCAACGATATTGCCGCCGAACGCCGGGCGAATCTGGTAAAGCTGCTGCACATAGTGCTTGGTGACGAGTTCGCCGTCTTCGTTCTTCACTTTCATATCGAAATCGCCTATTTCAAGTTCGGTACAGTCGGCGGTAAGACCGCTGAACAGTGCCGAAGAGACACGTGGTCCGAGGTCGCGTCCTATGACGGTCGCTCCGAGAAGGCATATCTGAGGTTTCTCTTCCTTGAGGAGATTCACCACGAGAGCCGTGTGCGGGTTTGTGGTGTAAGGGAACAGGCCTTCGGCATCGAAGATATGCACCTTGTCCACACCATACTTCATTACTTGGTTTTCCACGCCGTCAAGACCGGAACCGGCGATGATACACTCCAGCTGCACGCCGAGAGTGTTGGCGAGCTTGCGGCCTTTTGTCAGAAGTTCGAGAGCGACATCCTTTACTGTCGTTCCCTCTATTTCGCAATATACAAATACGTTGTTCATGGGAAATGCGCCTTGTTATCCGATGATTTTCTCATCGAGAAGTTCTACAATAAGTCCGTTGATGTCTTCTTCCGAACCGGTGAGCGTGCGTGATTCCTTTGCCTTGAAGACGATGTTCTTCACGGCTTTCACGTTGGTAGGAGAGCCGGCTTTGCCGATCTGCTTCGGGTCGCACTCGATATCCTGTGCGTTCCACTCCGGTATAGCGGCTTTCTTGTATGCCATGATTCGCTTTGCATTTGCCGGGCGGCAAGGTGCAGCAGAGCCATTAACTGTGACAACGAGAGGCAGCGGAGCCTCTACGGTCTCCACACCACCGTCGATATGACGCTTTATGACAATCTTTCTTGCAGCTTCGTCAAGGGAGAGAATCTCTTCTGCGTATGTCACCTGTGTGAGTCCGAGCTTCTCGGCTATCTGCGGGCCTACCTGTGCGGTATCGCCGTCGATGGCTTGGCGTCCGCATAGGATGATGTCGGCGTCACCGGTTTTCTTGACAGCCTGTGCGAGTGTGTATGATGTGGCAAGGGTATCTGCACCGCCGAGAGGGCGGTCGGTAACGACATATCCTTTGTCTGCACCGCGGTAGAGTGCTTCGCGGATGATGGCGGCAGCCTTAGGGAGTCCCATAGTCACGACTGTCACGACAGAGCCAGGGTACTTGTCCTTAAGGATAAGAGCCTGCTCAAGAGCGTTGAGGTCGTCCGGGTTGAAAACGGCAGGCAACGCGGCACGGTTGACGGTGCCTTCCGGAGTCATGGCGTCAGGGCCGACATTTCTTGTGTCTGGTACTTGTTTGGCAAGTACAACAATCTTTAAACTCATAAGATGTGGTTTTAGTTATTATCTTTTTGTTGTTGTATTTTTATTGTGTCTGTGCAATGTTCCGCGGATTTAAGTGGCTTATAGTCCGTGTCTTCTTGCTCTGCAAAAGTACAAAATATTTCGCAAACGGCAAAGAAAAACATGAAAAATATGGCAGAGAGCCCATAGCCGTGCATGGCTGAGAATTAATTTCTGCCGATGTCGGTGGCTGTCATGTGCCGGGCGTGTGGCGGATTGCCTGTTGTGTGGTCACGGGCGTTTTGCGGAAGGTGACCTTTTGCTGGGTAGAGGGTGACCTTTTACCCTGTCAACCGTGACCTTTTGTGGTGTAAAAGGTCACGGTTCGGTCGGCTGTTGCTGACATTGTGTCCCGTATCCGTAAAGAATCATGCAGACCTTGTCCTGGAAAGCCTTGGCAGGTGCTGAGCGGCGTATGCCTTGGTTGATGATGGAGAAGCACAGGACGTTGCCGTTCTCTGTCGTCAGGTATCCTGCCAGTGAGGATATTCCCGTAAGGGTGCCTGTCTTGGCACGCACTTTGCCTTGGCATTTCGTGCGTTTCATCCTTTCTTTCAGCGTGCCGTCGACTCCTGCGACAGGCATGGACTGGTAGAGATGGCTGTATATATTGGAGTCTTTATAGGCGTAGCGCAGGAGCTTTGCCTGCAACTCTGCCGTCTGGTAGTTGTACAGCGACAGGCCTGAACCGTCAGCGAGACGATAGTCGGAAGGGTCAAGTCCGAGCTTGCGTATCAGCCGATTCATGACAGAGAAGGCCGATTTTGCAGAGGCTCTCTTGCCCCCAGCCTTGTGGGCTATCTGGTAGAGCATCGTCTCGGCATAGAAATTGTCGGACTCTTTCATCATCCTGCCAAGTATCTGGTCAAGGGTGTGGTGGCGTGTGACGAGTGTCGATGGGGCGATACATGACGATGCTGTGGCAATCCTGTTGCCGAGAGAGTCTCTCGGGATGGAGTCTTTGGGCAAAATCACGATATGTGCATTGGCAAGCATCTGTCTGAATTTGTCGAGAAACTTGTCCTTGCGGTTCCATGGCAGCGGCGTGAGGACAGGGTTCTTGTCATCCCAGCACCATCCTTCGCCTAACATCTTGGAGTCCTTGAACGACCTGTCCTCCTTAAGTTCGCCATAGATGGTGTCTGTATCGAGTTTCTCGACAGCCTCTACAAATGCGTTCATGTCGTCGCTGTTGAACCGTGGGTCCATTCCTCCCACGACAGTGAGGTCGCCATCGTTGTATTTTAATGATGTGGCGTAGCGGTACGAACCGTCCAGATAGTCAAGTGCGGTGATGGCTGTAAGAACCTTCATGGTCGATGCCGGGCGCAGCAGCTGGCGCTCGTTATGGGCAAAGACGAGAGAGTCGGCAGTGAGGTCGTAGACCATGATGCCCACTTGGGTCTTCTTGAAAAAGTCTGTGTCTATGAGTTCGCTTATCTTCTGTTGTACGGTTCTGTGCACAAGGCTGTCCGAAGCCAGTGTGTCTGTCTCCAGCGTGTTGGTGTATATGGTGTCTGTCGTGACGGAGTCTGTCACTGCCTGCGCTGTGCACGGCAGTAACAGCAGGAGAGGGAAGAGGAGATATGTGAGTATAAACAGTCGTTTCATGGTTGTCGGTTTTGCAGTGTGAGGATTTTCTTGGAGCATCCCCACATATTATAATATATATAAT
>JAIDEM010000227.1 GCA_029054825.1 Prevotella sp.
GTGTATTACAACATATATTTCAGCATCTCCACAGATGGCTGCGTTGTAGAAACTCCCGTTTTGAGGGTGTATTACAACGCCATAATGCTGTAAATTTGAATTGTTATGTTGTAGAAACTCCCGTTTTGAGGGTGTATTACAACCTTCGACATGAACATTCCTTTTTGAGGAGTTGTAGAAACTCCCGTTTTGAGGGTGTATTACAACAGACCACGATAATACTCTTTTGTGAACTCGTTGTAGAAACTCCCGTTTTGAGGGTGTATTACAACACACAGTTATTGAACTCGCTTGTCTGAACTGTTGTAGAAACTCCCGTTTTGAGGGTGTATTACAACCGTCCGCTAAACTCGACTTGCCATGTCCAGTTGTAGAAACTCCCGTTTTGAGGGTGTATTACAACTTTCTTTTTCATCAGCATTTCAATTTAAATGTTGTAGAAACTCCCGTTTTGAGGGTGTATTACAACAATGTGTATATTATTTCTGTAGGAATTGTTACTGTATAATATTATGATGAAAGGGATGATATCATGTCTCTTTTAGCGTAATGATATTAGTACAGCAATAATAGTCGTTAGTGATGTACTAAGGTCTTTGTTATTGGTTCCAAATATAAAGGAACTAATGTATATGTAACAACACTTGCATATATGTGGTAAGAGCATTACCTGTGCACCATGAGAATAATAGTCAAACATTTATATGAATACAGAGATGATGATGGTAGACAGGATGAATATATAGGAGAGCCAACAAAGTTTTGTTTTGGATAAATTGCTTATGGATAGACAGTTCTGTAGATACAAGGTGGATGAATTCAAGAATAGATGCTGCCGGATAATTGCGCGTACTTCATCTACAGTAGCACAGCCGCTGTAACCTATCTCGCGTTAATGACGTAGTGTTACAGTAATGATAAACACTGAGTTTTTGTATAAGCGAATGGTTCCATATATAAAAGAACCAATGTTTTCGTCAAAAGTCTTGGCAGATACGAAAGTTAGTTGTAATTTTGCATCGCAATTCCGAGAGAGTTGGTTTTGTTTATACATTATTTTTTATAAAAACAGAGGTGGCGGCCTATTCCGCTAAACAAAAAAATCTAACGACTATGAGCACATCACTCGCACTCGTTGCCGCAAAGGCACTCCCATCCCTCTCGGGCAGTTCTCTCACCTACAATCCGGAGAAGAACGTGTACCTCACCCTTGGTTACACCAGCGCAGCTGGCAACACCTACTACAAGGCAATCCGCCTCTCTGACCGACTTGCCGTGTACTACCACATAGGTGAAGGCTATGCTCACACCTTCCTGAACGGCATCACGCTCTTCGCATGGAACGGTCAGAAGGCGAACATCATCGCACAGAAGTTCTGGGGCGGCTGCAACTGGAGATGCTTCAACGAACGCACAGCCAAGGAGGAGAGCATCATCATGCTGAAGGACTTCCTCGCCGGACAGGCAAAGGCTATGGGAAGCGTCATTGCTGACAGCCAGCTGCTCGCCTTCTCCAGAAACATGATTGAGGGAACCCAGCAGAGGTTGCTCCGATAACCCGGAAAAAGAGAGAAACAACAACAAAAGTCACAAACCAAGAAAAACAGACAAGAAGATGGCATCACTTACAAAAGCGATCAACAAAGACTTGTTTGACAAGATCCTGCCAACGTTTGGAAACCCAAGAGTTCACGTTCCCGTGTGGGACGAAGGTCAGAAGATGTTCCTCTGCGAGGAATACGAGAGCGGCAACGGACACCGCTACTACAAAGGCGTGCGATTCTGCGATCGTATCGTCATAGTGGAAAAGGTGGGGCTCTACCACACATGGACCTACATCGACGGCATCGAAGTATATGCCTTCAACGGGAAAAGGCTGGAGCTCGTACAGAAGCGCGACTACGACAAGACATTCCGCAACGAAGAGTTCATCCGTCAGGAGTCGGAAACCATGGTACGCAACTACTTTGAGGGGGTTCTGAAGGCACAGCGGTCATCCATGCCACAGGAACAGCTTGAAGCACAAGCCAAAGGTATCGTTGAAGGCTGCTACAAGAGCTTCCTTGATAGCGACTTCAACACACGTCTCACCCAAATCCTCCCACAAATCGAACAGAAGTAGGGCATGCAGAACACACAGACAGACACACAGAACCACGAGCAGCAGCTTGCATACGAGCTTGTTGCCAACACAAACTCCAGCTTCTTCCTCACAGGTCGTGCTGGTACCGGTAAGACAACCTTCCTCCACAACGTGCAGAAACTGGTGGGGAAGCAGTTCATCACCCTTGCACCGACAGGTGTGGCAGCCATCCTTGCCGGTGGTGACA
>JAIDEM010000228.1 GCA_029054825.1 Prevotella sp.
GATGAGTATCAGGAAGTTATAAAAATGACCCAAGGCCGCGAGAACCTCTCTGAGGAGGAACTGAATCAGGTCAAGGATATGGTTTGGAACACTTATGTGCAGACAAGCATTGTTGAGAATGAGGCTTCAAAGCTTGGTCTTACAGTGACAGACCAAGAACTTCAGAATGTCTTGAAGGAGGGCACTAACCCGATGCTGGCACAGACTCCGTTTGTAAACCAGCAGACAGGTCGTTTCGATGCCAATGCCTTGAAGAAGTTCCTTGCAGACTACAAGCAGATGCAGACGACCAATCCTCAGCAGGCAGAGCAGTATGCTACTGTGTACAAGTACTGGACTTTCATCGAGAAGACTCTCCGCCAGCAGATTCTTGCGGCGAAGTATCAGGTGCTCCTTGCCAATTGTATCATGTCTAATCCTGTAGAGGCAAAGATGGCTTTCAAGGATGAGAATGAGGAGGCTAACATACAGCTTGCAGCATTCCCTTATACATCTGTAAAGGAGTCAGAGGCAAAGGTTACAGAGGCAGACATCAAGGCTAAGTATGAGGAGATGAAGGACATGTTCCGTCAGACCGTCGAGAGCCGTGATGTAAAGTATGTTAGCGTGCAGGTATCTGCAAGTACAGCAGACCGTCAGGCTACAATCAAGGAGATGAAGGAATTCGCTGCACAGCTTGCTGCTACAGCAGATCCGTCAGAGGTTGTCCGCAAGAGTGCATCACAGGTAGCATATCTCGGACTTCCACAGTCTGGCAGGGCATTCCCTCAGGATATTGCAGCCCGTCTTGATTCCATGACAGCTGGTCAGGTCTATGGCCCTGTAGAGAACAAGATGGACAATACATATAATGTCGTAAAACTCATCTCAAAGCAGGAAATGCCGGATTCAATACAGTTCCGCGTCATTCAGGTCGGCGCAGAGACTGCTGAGGCTGCACGTGTAAAGGCAGACTCTGTATATGCAGCGGTAAATAGTGGTGCTGACTTCGAGGCTTTGGCAAAAAAATATGGCCAGACAGGTGAGAAGACATGGTTGACAGGTGCTCAGTATGAGGCTTCTACAACTATCGATAAGGATTCAAAGGCTTATCTCCAGACACTCATGAACCTTGCGGCCGGTCAGGCAGCTAATGTACAGCTGACTTCTGGCAATATCATTGTGCAGGTTCTGGATCGCAAAGCTCCTGTTACAAAGTATGTTGCTGCAGTCGTGAAGCGTGACAACAGCTTCTCTAAGGATACATACTCACAGGCATACAATAAGTTCAGCCAGTTTGTGAGCGAGAGCCAGAATGCAGAGCAGCTTGAGAAGAATGCCAAAAAGAACGGCTATCAGGTAATGGATCTTACGGACATCACTACAGCTCAGCATAATATTGCAGGAATACGTGCTACACGTGAGGCAATGAAGTGGCTCTTCGATGCAGAAGAAGGCAAGGTCTCTCCTTTGTATGAGTGCGGTAATAACAATACTCTCCTTGTAATGGTTCTCACAAAGGTTAATAAGGAAGGTTTCCGCTCCCTTGATGACGAGCGTGTAAAGTCTTTTGTAAAGGCTGAGGCTCTTCGCGACAAACAGGCAGAGGTCCTTATGGCGAAAGTAAAAGATGTGAAGTCTGTTGCTGCTGCCAAGGCAAAGGGTGCACAGGTCTCTTCTGTAAATCAGGTGACATTTGCTGCTCCTGTATTTGTACAGGCAACAGGTGCTGCAGAGCCGGCACTGTCTGGTGCTGTCGCATCAACAAAGGCTGGTTCATTCTCCAAGAGTCCTGTAAAGGGTAATGGCGGTGTATATCTCTTCCAGGTAGTGAAGAAGTCCAACCGTCCTGTGAAGTATGACGAGAAGGCTATCATGGCAACACAGAAGCAGGGAATGATGCAGTATGCCGGCAACTTCATGCAGGAGCTCTATCAGAATGCGAAAGTAAAGGACAACCGTTATCTCTTCTTCTAATCAAGAATGATTCATATACAAAAAGGCGACGTCTTGCAGTTCTCTGCAAGACGTCGCCTTTTTGTATATATTATTTATTTATTTTTCAGCATCTATTATATGGAGATTGAATGATGCATTTTGGTCTGTAAATGTGAAACTTTATGTTGCGGATGTTTCATGCACCGGCATCATTCCATCTTATCATTGGATTTTCTTTAGTTGTCGTGCTCTTCCTTCATGTCTATGAACTGGTTGTTTTTGTCATAGAATTCATATTGCAGGAAGGCAAGTTTTTGTGATGCCACTACACTGATACCAAATCCGTATCGGAACTGCCAGCGGCGTTTCATGCTCCATAAGCCTTTGTTGATGTAAGCTGCCACATACGGGTGGACATGTAGTGTAAAGCGTTTCTCTCCCACTTTTTTAGTGAGGTATTCTATCTTGCGCTCCAACTGGTCGGTGAAAAGGATACTGGATTTTATTGTTCCCTTTCCGAAGCAAGTGGGGCAGACCTCTTCTACATGGACATCCATGGCAGGGCGGACGCGCTGACGGGTAATCTGCATGAGTCCGAATTTGGACAGTGGCAGGATATTATGTCTTGCGCGGTCTTGCTGCATGTTCTTGCACATTCTCTCATATAGGAGCTGACGGTCTTCCGCGAGATGCATGTCTATGAAATCCACGATGATGATTCCGCCCATGTCTCTTAATCGCAGCTGTCTTGCAAGCTCGTCAGCTGCACCGAGATTGACATCAAGTGCGTTCTGTTCTTGCCCGTTCTCCGCCTTTGTCCTGTTGCCGCTGTTGACGTCAACTACATGCATCGCCTCCGTATGTTCTATGATGAGGTAGGCTCCGTGTTTGTAGTTTACAGTCTTGCCGAATCCCGATTTCAACTGCTTTGTGACATTGAAGTTATCGAAAATCGGTACTTTGCCTTCATAGAGTTTTACAATGCCGGCTTTTCCCGGAGCTATGAGAGTTACGTATTCCTTCACCTCGTCATATATGGCCTTGTCGTTGATATATATGGCGGAGTATGTAGGATTGAACATGTCTCGGAGAAGTGCTATGGCACGGCTTGTCTCTTCATAGACAAGCTGTGGCAGTGTCGTGGCCGTCTGTGCCTTCTGGATGACATCTTCCCAGCGTTTGATGAGGATTTGCAGTTCGTTCTTCAGCTCCTCTCCATCGCAACCTTCAGCGACAGTGCGTATTATCACTCCGAAGTTGCGTGGCTTTACGCTTTGGATGATTTGCTTCAGACGTGAGCGTTCCTCTCCGCTTTTTATCTTGGATGAAACGGAAACTTTATCATGGAATGGCATCAGCACCAAGTATCGTCCGGCAAATGAAAGGTCGCATGTCAGGCGTGGTCCCTTGGTGGAAATCGGCTCTTTGACTATCTGCACCAGCACTTCCTGATCCTTTGTGAGTGTCGATGCTATGCTGCCGTCCTTCTTCAGATCAGGCAGACGCATTGCTTTTTCAAACGGATAAAGTTTCCTGCGGTCACTTCTCACCTGCTTGATATACTTCTCATAGCTGGTAAATTGTGTTCCGAGGTCAAGGTAGTGTAGGAAAGCTTCACGCTCATACCCCACATTGATGAATGAGGCGTTGAGTCCGGGCATCAGTTTCTTGACTTTTGCAAGATAGATATTTCCAACGGAGAATGATTGAGAGCGTGGCTCTGTCTGATACTCCACAAGATTCTTGTCTTCCAGCAATGCGATGGATATTTCCTCCGCTTTTACATCAATTACTAATTCGCTTGTCATACTGTTTACCTTTGTTTTTAAATAAAGAGAAAGGGCATGTGGAAACACGCCCTTAAGTTAGCCGTAAAAAACTTACTTGCTCTTATGTCTGTTCTTACGGAGTCTCTTCTTACGCTTGTGAGTTGCCATCTTGTGGCCCTTCTTTTTCTTACCGTTTGGCATAATGATTGAATTTTAGATGGTTAATATTTTTTTATATGTTACTTGTCTTTTAATCCTGTTCGGTGACCTCCTCACCTTTCATCATCTGCAGGAAGCTCTTCGCAGGCTTGAAAGCAGGGATGTTGTGTTCTGGTATTATGATCGTTGTATTCTTTGAGATGTTGCGACCGGTCTTCTCTGCACGTTTCTTTACAATGAAGCTGCCGAAGCCGCGGAGGTATACATTCTCGTGGTTGTTGACCATATTGTCTTTGACAACTTCCATAAATGCTTCCACAGCTGTCGCGGCGTCGCAGCGGGCAATGCCAGTCCTGTTGACAATCTCGTTTATGATATCTGCTTTTGTCATTTTTATTTAAGTATGTGTTATATTGTTTGTTGTTTCGAACTGCAAAATT
>JAIDEM010000229.1 GCA_029054825.1 Prevotella sp.
GTTCTTCGGCTACATGTTCGTCGACGTGATGTCTCCTATCCAGGCCCTTATGGAGAGCCAGCGCGGATGGACTCCCGATGTGTTCGGCACGTATGCCGCCTCAGAGTATATCGTCAATGTCTGCGGCTTCCTCATCATCGCCGGTGTCATTCTTGACAAGACAGGCATCCGCTTCACAGGCGAACTGTCGGCATCTATGATGCTTGTCGGTGCTGTCATCAAGTTTATAGGCATCACGGAGTGGTTTCAGACGACGGCAATGGCGGAGTGGCTCGACTCCTGGTGGGTGAGCATGCCTGCCAGTGCGAAGATGGCTTGCCTTGGTTTCATGCTCTTCGGCTGCGGCTGTGAGATGGCAGGCACCACGGTTTCCAAGGCTATCGCCAAATGGTTCAAGGGCAAGGAGATGGCTCTTGCCATGGGTCTTGAGATGGCAATAGCGCGTGTCGGCGTGTTCGCCATATTCTCCATCTCTCCGATTATTGCAGAGAAGATGGGCACAGTCGTTGCCCCTGTGGCGTTCTGTACTGTGCTGCTCCTCATAGGACTTATAACATACACCGTCTTCACCTTCATGGACAAGAAACTTGACAGTCAGACGGGAGAGTCTGCTGCAGAGACAGACCCGGAAGAGGAGTTCAAGTTCAGCGACCTCGGCAAGATTCTTACATCAGAGGCTTTCTGGATTGTCGCCCTGCTCTGTGTGCTCTATTACAGCGCGATATTCCCTTTCCAGCGTTATGGAGCGAATATGCTGCAGTGTAATCTTGACGGCATTTCCGCAGAGGAGGCTTCAAATATCTTCCGCTGGTTCCCTATCGGTGCAGCGGTAATCACTCCGTTCCTCGGCAATTTCCTTGACCGTAAGGGCAAGGGCGCTACCATGCTCATGTGCGGAGCCCTGCTCCTTATCTGCTGCCATCTTGTCTTCGCCTTTGTGCTCCCAGAGACAAAGAGTGCAGTGATAGCATATTCTACCATAGTACTTCTCGGCATATCGTTTGCCCTTGTCCCTGCAGCTCTTTGGCCGAGTGTGCCGAAGATTGTCGACGAGAAGATACTCGGCAGCGCATACTGCCTTATCTTCTGGGTGCAGAATATCGGCCTCTGCTTCGTCCCGAAGCTGATAGGCAATATCCTTACATCTACCAACGAGGATAATCCTGCCGTCATTGCGGCAAAGGCTTCAGGAGCCGATTTTATTCCTTACGACTACACAGTGCCTCTCATCGTCTTCGCTGGCTTCGGTGTGCTCGCGCTCCTCATTGCCATATATCTCAAGGCGGTGGACAAGAAGCGCGGCTACGGACTGGAGCTTCCTAATATAAAGTAAGACAGAAATATAATATAATCCATAAAGACAAACAACCGTCCTGCACCTCCCCTCCGTACAATTGCGGAGGGAGAGCAGAAGGGCGACAAAATCAAGAAATCTATGTTTGAAGGACAACCTAAAGGCCTCTGGGCCCTTGCACTGGCAAATACAGGCGAGCGCTTCGGTTATTACACGATGCTTGCAGTATTCCTGCTTTATCTTCAGGCCAACTTCCACTATGAGGCAGGTTTGGCAAGTACTATTTATTCCACTTTCCTCATGATGGTCTACTTCCTCCCAGTGATAGGAGGTATCGCCGCCGACCGCTTCGGATTCGGAAAGATGGTGACGACAGGTATCTTCATCATGTTCATAGGCTATCTCCTGCTCTCCGTGCCTCTTGGCGGTGACTTGCCGGCAGCTGTGGCAATGGCTGTCGCACTGATACTTGTCAGCCTCGGAACAGGTCTCTTCAAAGGCAATCTCCAGGTGATGGTGGGACGCCTGTATGACGCTCCTGAGTATGCTGACAAGCGCGATGCAGGATTCAGTCTCTTCTATATGGCAATCAATATCGGTGCCATGTTCGCCCCTACGGCGGCCATAAAGATCATGGACTATGCACAGCAGAGCCTTGGCATATCTGAGGCCGATTCATATCACTTCGCATTTGCGGTGGCTTGTGTCAGCCTTATCGTGTCCATCCTTATATATTATTTCTCCTCATCGACATACAAGCATGTGCTTGCAGGCGAGAAGACGAAGACCGGCAAGGCTGACGTGGAAAAGAAAGCCACACCGGAACTTTCCGCGTCAGAGACAAGAGAGCGTATCGTATGCCTCTGCCTCGTCTTCGCTGTGGTCATCTTCTTCTGGATGGCATTCCACCAGAACGGCAATACTCTGACACTGTTCGCACGCGACTATACACAGACAACATCCGAGGGACTGCAGAGCATGGCGTTTGATGTGACAAACCTGGTGGCATGTATCTTCATCGTATACGGTCTTTTCGGCATCTTCCAGAGCAAGACATCAAGTGGCCGTGGCATAAGCGGACTTATCATACTTGCTGCTGTGGTGTTCCTCGGATATAAGTATTATGGACTTGAGGGCGCCGTTGACGTCAAGGCTCCGATATTCCAGCAGTTCAATCCATGTTATGTTGTGGCTCTTACTCCTGTCAGTGTGGCACTCTTCTCATGGCTCAACCGTAAGGGCAAGGAACCTACAAGTCCGCAGAAGATAGGCTTGGGTATGCTTGTCGCTGCCGCGGCTTTCTGTCTCATGGTAGCCGGTTCTACAGGACTTCTCGCGCCGATGGACCAGGCTGCTGCCATCGAAAGCAATGCAGACCCGGCACGTGTCAGCGCAAATCTCCTTATCTCGACATATCTTGTGCTTACTTTCGCTGAGCTTCTCCTGTCTCCTATAGGCATCAGCTTTGTCAGCAAGGTTGCACCTCCGAAGTATGCCGGCCTTATGATGGGTCTGTGGTTTGCCGCCACAGCCGTCGGTAACCAGCTTGTCATGGTTCCTGGACTCCTTTGGGGCGAGAATGTTTCTCTCCCGATTATCTGGGGCGTTCTTGCAGGCATCTGCCTTGTCAGCGCACTGTTCATATTCTCTATCATAAAGAAGCTCAATAAGGTTGCATGATGAATAAGACACTGTTTGCCGCCGCAATGCTCTGCACGCAGTTATCCCAGATATGCTGTGCACAGCAGAAGACAGAGGTGAAGGGACATTTCGATTCCTTCACCGCTGACTCCGTGATGGTTGTTTATATGGGAGACACTCCGCGCGAGAGCCATAAAGTCACGCTTCCAGCAAAGGGAGGAGATTTCGTATGGACGCCAGCCGTAGGCAAGGCCACCATCGCCTATATCGCGGCAAAGCCACAGCAGGGCGAGCGCTTCGGAGCAAACGGCGCGGCACAGGTGGTAGTTATTCCGGGAGAGGCTGTCACTGTAAGCGGCACACCGCTGGAAGAGACAGTATCGTCTCCGTTCAACACTGCGCTCAACGCTTTCATGAAGCCTCTCAAAGGCAAGACGGAGGATGAAGTGGCAAAGGCTGCCGCCGATTATATCAAGGCAAATCCGTCAAGCCTTGTCTCCGCTTATCTTGTGAACTGTCTCGTCAGTGACATAGACAAGACCGTGGAGATGATTGATGTTGACGTACGCAACGGCGTGATGTCCAAGCTCCTTGATATATTCACGGCACAGGCAAAGAAAGAGGCACAGCGCCGCGAAGCCTCAAAGAATGTGCAGAACGGTATGCCTGCGCCAGACTTTACACTGATGGATATCAGCGGGAAGGAACTGTCTTTAAGTTCGTTGCGTGGCAAATATGTCGTGCTTGACTTCTGGGGCTCGTGGTGTATATGGTGTATACGTGGCATACCTAAGATGAAGGAGTATTACGCAAAGTATCAGGACAAGATGCAGATACTCGGCATAGACTGTAACGACACTGAGGAGAAGTGGCGCGCGGCAGTCAAGGAACATGACATTCCGTGGCTGCATGTCTACAACCCGAAGTCGTCAGAGCTGACAAAGACATACGCCATACAGGGCTATCCTACAAAGATTGTCATAGACCCGAAGGGCAATATAGTCATGACTGTAGTTGGCGAGGACCCGAAATTCTACGACTATCTTGACGGACTGTTCAAATGACAGACAGTCTCTGATGTCGAGGAATATGGCTGATATACATATATAATATAGTGTCGGTAAATCCTGAGTATTTATAAAAAACGCCTATGTCAATATTCTCTAAGATTGCTTGTGGAGAAATCCCGAGTTACAAATGTGCGGAAAGCGACAAGTTCTATGCTTTCCTTGATATCAATCCTTTGCAGAAGGGACACACTCTCGTCATCCCGCGTCGTGAGGTAGACTACATCTTCGATATGGAGGACGAGGAGATTGCTGAGTTCCAGGTTTTTGCAAAGCGTGTGGCTAAAGCAATAAAGAAAGCCTTCCCTTGCATCAAGGTCGGTCAGGCAGTGCTGGGTCTTGAGGTGCCCCATGCACATATCCATCTCGTCCCTATGCATACGGAGAAGGATATGATATTCTCAAATCCAAAACTTACTCTCTCTCAAGAGGAATTTGAGGAGATAGCAAGGAAGATTCGAGAGAATTTCGAATGATACTTGAAAGTGCTGTGACATCCGTAAGGAGATGACACAGCACTTTGTTGTTTCTCCTCACACTTTGTATGGATGCCACGGCGCCGTCAACAAAATAGACAAGCCGGGAGCCATTGTTTCTCCTCACACTTTGCATGGATGCCACAGCAACCATAAACCCAAGACCACCAACCAAACTACTAAACAACCAGATAACCAATTAACCAAATAACCAATATGACCACCGGATACCTGCAACATGATTTCGGAAAGCGCATAAAGCGCTATGTCCAGACGATGGATCTGAAAGACGATGAAGAACTGATACGCCGCTATTGTGAGGCTCACGATGAGTTGCATGCCCGTCCTGAGATACTTGCCGGTATACGCGAGGTAGGAATCCTCGAGATGGAGCTGTACCGTTTAGACGACCGTGTCGTGATGATAGTCGATGCCCCTGAAGACTTTGACTGGGACAGCGCGATGTCAAGGCTTGCCAGTCTCCCCAGACAGGCCGACTGGGAGGCTTATGTGGCACAGTTCCAGCAGTGCAGTCCCAATGATACCAGTGACCAGAAATGGAAGATGATGGACCGCATCTTCCGCATATACGACAAATAGGTGGCTATATGATATGAGGGGCTATGTCGCAAAAGCGTCATAGCCCCTCATATTGTTTTGTCCAGTGTCGGATTTATTCTATCGTTATGCTGTCGATACGCAGGTGAAGTGTGCCGCGAGGTATTTTTATCTCTACCTCGTCGCCCACCTTCTTGTTGAGCAATCCCTGTGCGATAGGGGTCGCGATGGAAATCTTTCCTGCACGGAGGTCAGCCTCCTGCTCGCTCACGATAGTGTAAGTCATCTTGGAATTTGTGGTGAGATTTGTCATCTCGACTTTCGAAAGAAGCTGTACAGCATCAGTGCTGAGGCGGCTTTTGTCAATGATCTTCGCGCTTGCGATGGTCATTTTCAGTTGGTTTATCTTATCCTCAAGATGAGCTTGCGCTTCCTTTGCTGCATCGTACTCTGCATTTTCCGAGAGGTCGCCCTTGTCGCGCGCCTCGGCGATGGCTGCCGAAGCCTTCGGACGCTCTATAGACTCCAGACGCTGTAGTTCGGCCACGAGGTTCTCATAGCCTTCTTTTGACATGTATCCCATATTCTTTAGAATTTAAAATTAGCAGTTAATAATATTGATTACAAGGCAGGCAACAAAAATATAAGAATCCTGACGCAATCTGTTGCACCAGAATTCCCCAATCTTCCTTACCGCCAAAACAAGCGGACATCACGATGTCCGATATACCTTATTTTATAGTACCCAGAACCGGGATCGAACCGGCACGCCTTGCGGCATTGGTGTTTGAGACCAACGCGTCTACCTATTCCGCCATCTGGGTGGACTGTACCTTACTGTGGTGCAAAGTTACGAATAAATGTTGAAAGTTGAAAGTATAGGGTTAAAAGTTGTATGTAATTAATAATTATTTAACAATTTTCTTGCCAATATTCTCCATAATGTGTTATCTTTGCAGAAGATAAGCTGCACCTCAGCAATTGAAGCAAGCTTCATTGCATTCGGTTTGCATTATCTTTGCAGAAGAAACAACATGAGAAGCACAACCGCGCTGCACGTTGACGGCAGGCGACATGGAGGACTGTGACGGTCATTATGGATGACAGAGCGGGAGTGCTGTCTCGTAAACTCTTTGAAGCTATGAAAATTACAGAACGAGACAAGCATTTTATGCAGATGGCAATAGATATTTCAGTAGAAAATGTCAATAATGGTGGCGGTCCTTTCGGTGCCGTGATAGTCAGAGACGGTGAGGTCATCGCCACAGGTGCCAACAGGGTGACTGCCAGCAATGACCCTACCGCCCATGCAGAAGTGTCGGCAATAAGGGCGGCTTGCCGCAAGCTGGAGACCTTCAGACTTTCAGATTGCGTCATATACACCTCCTGCGAACCGTGCCCGATGTGCCTCAGTGCAATATACTGGAGCGGCATAAACACCATATATTATGGTAATACGGCAGAGGATGCGGCAGACATCAATTTCGGAGACAAGTTCATATATGACGAGATAGGACGCGAGATGTCCGACCGTAAGGTACCCTGCATCAACGTCATGCGTAACGAAGCGCTTACAGCCTTCCGCGCATGGCGCGACAAGAGCGACAAGATAGAATATTGAGAATGCGGCTGCGGCGAGCGGATTCAGCATTCTCCGTTCATTGAAAATAAACCCCAAACCCCATGAAAACACCTCAAGACATATTACAGCGGCAGCCAGAAGGGACAGCCCATTACTACTGCCTCATACTTGCCAGCGGCAAAGGACGGCGGCTGTGGCCCGTAAGCCGGGAGGAAATGCCTAAGCAGTTCCTTGACATCCTGGGCACAGGCAAATCTCTCTTGCAGCATACGTATGAGCGTTTTTGCAAGATTCTCCCTGAGGAGAATATCTATGTATCGACATATACCGACTATGAGGACATCGTGCGTACACAGTTGCCGCAACTGTCCGACGAGCGCCTCCTCTGCGAACCTATACGCAGGAACACCGCTCCCGTAGTGGCATGGGCTACACACCGCATCAATGCCAAGGATATAGATGCTACATTGATTGTCACACCGGCCGACCAGATAATATTCGACGACGCGGCTTTCCGCACGGATGTGCTCGAAAGCCTTGCCTATGCCAGTCACCACGAGTGTCTTCTCACCATGGGCATACGCCCTACACGGCCGGAACCAGGCTACGGATATCTGCAGAAAGGCGAGACTCTGGAGTGCATGCATGGCATCCATGGCGACTTCTATACCGTGCAGTCGTTCACGGAGAAGCCCGAACGCGAGTTTGCCGAGATGTTCATAAAGAGTGGCGAGTTCCTATGGAATACAGGCATCTATGTCCTCTCCACCAAGACCGTTCGCGGGCATCTTGCCGCTGTCATGCCTTCCGTGGCACGGCTTTTCAACCATGCTGACGGCGTTTCTGCATTGAAGGAAGAAGCATGGATGGCAGACTACTACTCCATGTGCCCCAATCTCTCAATAGAGACAGGAGTGCTCGAGAAGTGTAAGGACATCTGCCTCCGCGAATGCCATTTCGGCTGGGCGGACATCGGCTCCTGGCACGGCATATACAATGTCCTCGCCACCGACAGTGCGGCCAATGTGACACTGTCTACCGAAGCCGTCTTCTCCGATACCGAGGGTTGCCTGGTTATCCTTCCGTCAGGACGGAAGGCGGTAATCAACGGCCTGAAGGACTTCATCGTGGCGGAGCATGGCGACATACTCCTCATCACGCCCCGGCAAGATTCCTCAAGCCAGATAATGAAGACCATGACGAAATATAACGGAAAATGACCTTGCGGCATATCTCCCGGGACATCCCCATGGAGGTAAAATATATCGGAAAGAGGTGAAAATGTCCGTAAAAATGGTATTTCTGCCAGCTTTGCTTGGCTGTTACGCAATTTCTTTGTAACTTTGCCTTGCTTTACAAAGAAACCTACATCCTGCAAAAGCCTTGCCGTAAAGGCAATGATGGCACAGTATCTGCAACGGCAGGTATCAGACGACATGATCGAGAATCAAACATTTAAAGATAAACCATCAATAACTAAAACAAGAAAAGAAAATGGCAAAAGAGTATTTTCCAGAGATTGGCAAGATCCAGTACGAGGGTCCAGAGTCAAAAAATCCTATGGCATTCCACTACTATGACGCAGAGCGCATCGTAGCCGGCAAGCCTATGAAAGAGTGGATGCGCTTCGCTATGGCATGGTGGCACACTCTCTGTGCAGAGGGCGGCGACCAGTTCGGCGGCACAACCAAGTCTTTCCCTTGGAATCAGGGCAAGGATGCCGTGGAGATAGCCAAGAACAAGGCTGACGCTGGCTTCGAGATCATGCAGAAGCTCGGCTTCCCTTACTTCTGCTTCCACGACGTAGACCTCGTAAGCGAGGGAGACTCCATCGAGGAGTATGAGGCAAATCTCGCCGCAATCACCGACTATCTCAAGGAGAAGATGGACGAGACGGGCATCAAACTCCTGTGGTCTACAGCCAACGTCTTTGGCCATGCACGCTATATGAACGGAGCGTCTACCAACCCGGACTTCGATGTTGTGGCTCGCGCTATCGTACAGATCAAGAACGCTATCGACGCAGGCATCAAGCTCGGCGCTGAGAACTACGTGTTCTGGGGCGGCCGCGAAGGCTATATGTCTCTCCTCAATACAGACCAGAAGCGCGAGAAAGAGCACATGGCGACTATGCTCCGCATGGCACGCGACTATGCACGCTCAAAGGGATTCAAGGGCAACTTCCTCATCGAGCCTAAGCCAATGGAACCTACAAAGCACCAGTATGATGTGGACACTGAGACCGTTATCGGCTTCCTCAAGGCTCACGGACTGGAGAAGGACTTCAAGGTGAACATCGAGGTGAACCACGCTACTCTCGCCGGACATACTTTCGAGCATGAGCTCGCTTGCGCTGTCGACGCCGGAATGCTCGGCTCTCTCGACGCAAACCGTGGCGATGCACAGAACGGATGGGATACAGACCAGTTCCCTATCGACAACTTCGAGCTGACACAGGCTTGGATGCAGATCGTGCGCAATGGCGGTATCGCTCCTGGAGGAACAAACTTCGACGCAAAGACACGCCGCAACTCTACAGACCTTGAGGATATCATCATCGCACATATCTCTGGTATGGACGCTTGCGCACGTGCTCTCCTCAATGCTGTTGACATCATGGAGAATTCCGATATCCCTGCAATGGTCAAGGCCCGCTATGCTTCTTTCGACAGCGGCATGGGCAAGGACTTCGAGGATGGCAAGCTTACCCTCGAGCAGGTGTACGAGTATGGCAAGAAGAACGGCGAGCCTAAGCAGACATCAGGCAAGCAGGAGCTCTACGAGACAATCGTCGCTCTCTACACAAAGTAAGCGAAAAGCTGCATTCCCCGTCTGTGACGCATCCGCGCAGCGTATGCTTCCATGACGGCAACAATGCAAAAACATATTGCAATCATATACATGAAAAGGGATACTTCCATAAAGAAGTGTCCCTTTTTGCATATACATGGGGCCAGTAAGCGTATGTATTTGTGATATACTGATAATCAAATTGTTATGCTATGTGATATGAGTGCTCTGCAAAGTGTCACCTTTCACAGTGCGAAGGGTGACACTTTGCATTGCAAAAGGTGACCTTTAGGCAGGCAAAGTGTCACCCTCCGCAGATGTAGAATATATCCTCTTCAAATATACCGTATATCCTTCTCAACTGCAATGTGCATTTCTCTTAATGGCATATATGGAAGATGACGGTTTCCATATGCGCCCCATAACGGAAGATATCTGCCAGCCTTCAAGATGTCTTTTTGCTTAAAGATGATTAATGATGTGCACGATTCCGTCTGAAAACTTGCCGGATTGAAAATAATGATATATATTTGCATAAGATAAGCTTCGCTTCAGCAATTTCAAGCAAGCTTGATTGCATTCGGCTTGCATTGTCTTTATATAAGATAAGCTTCGCTTCAGCAATTTCAAGCGAGCTTGATTGCATTCGGCTTGCATTATCTTTATATAAGATAAGCTGCACCTCAGCAATTCCAAGCAAGCTTGATTGCATTCGGCTTGCATTATCTTTGCAGGAGATAACATTAACCACAACATAACAGAAAGAAAATGATACTTACTACAACTCCGACAGTAGAGGGCCACACGATACGTGAATACAAGGGCGTGGTGGCAGGCGAGACCATTATAGGTGCCAACTTCGTGAAAGATCTCTTCGCTTCCATACGCGATGTTGTTGGCGGCCGTAGCGGCAGTTATGAGAAAGTCCTCATGGAAGGTCGTGACACGTCTATGAAGGAAATGTGTGAGCGTGCCGCGCAGATGGGTGCCAACGCCATCGTTGGCATAGACATCGACTACGAGACAGTGGGACAGAGCGGTTCGATGCTCATGGTGGCAGTGAGCGGCACAGCAGTGGTTATAGACTGACGGCTGTCACTGTGTAGAGGAAATCCATTGTATATATCGGATGGTGAAGCTGATGACAGTCTCGGCTGTATATGCCAGCTTCATTCCCGAAGCCTTTTCATGTGTGAAGAATATCTGGTAAGCTGAGATGAGAAAGTGCTGGAAGAGCCTTTAAAAATAAAAAAGGGACAGCGCTCTGTCCCAATCTTTGTTAACCTTAAATCTAATACTATGAAAAACACGATGCAAAGATATACACATTATTTGTTTATTGCAAGTTTTACACTCAAAAAGAATATTAATATTTGTCTTTTTTGATTTAAATCTACATAAGGGCATGATAATCACCATATTTGATATGGATGTTCAGACAATTTTCTTATTTGGAGACAAACTTGCATGACTGGCAGACATAATAATTACGCGAGTTCGGGATAATTTTAGAACAATTCCAGTTGCCTTGACTTCTCGACATGCACGGGCAGAGCCTCCGGCTTGTTGTCGAAGAAACAGTATGCCGTGAGCGCCCCGCAGATGTTCATGATGA
>JAIDEM010000023.1 GCA_029054825.1 Prevotella sp.
TCAGCGTGAAGCAGGCGAGAATCGCCGGACCGTTCTCACTGAAACAGCCGATAATCATCGACAGCATCTCCGCAGGACAGACAAAATACTCTGAGGAAAAGCTTTTCGAGACTCCCCTTTCCGTCAATGCGGCAGACAAGATGCCGACAAGAAGCCTTGCCTCGCTGAATCTCAAGAAAGGGACGCTCAACCTTGCCTCTTTTTCCGTAAAGGCAACAAGCTATGTAAAGGCAAAGATAGAGACAAAGGGAGCAAAGTCCTGCAAGATCTACTGCGACGGAGCGACAGCCGAAAGCACTGTCTCCATGGCTCCTGGAGAACACACACTGGCCGTGAAGTTCATTGCCGACAGCACATCCATAGATATCTGCATAAAGAATGCAGAAGAGAAGGATAAAGATAATGCATCCTTTCCTCTTGCCGTCTGCCAGACATCCGATGGCATTGCATTCGGAATGACACAGAATCTCGGCACTCGTGTGACACGCCATGCTACTCTCTCCGCTTCCGGCAAATGGGCTTTGACAAGCTATTCCTGGTATGATGAGCAGAACGAATTGCAAAACCGCACCGAGCTTTGCGACCTGACGACTGGAAAGAATGTCTGCGTAGACAATGCCGACGGATGGATGCCGCTCTCAGACAAATATTACTTCCAAGAGAAGATTGACGGCAAGACACGCCTCGTCACTGTCGACCCTATATCCGGAACACGCGACATACTTATCGCTGACCTGCCGGAAAAAGGATTCGAATTCTCCCCTGCTGAGGATTTCCTCCTCCTTTACTCCCAAGATAAAGGACCGGAAAAGGAAAAGGGCGTCTACGAAATACTGACAATGGACGACCGCCAGCCTAACTGGCGCAACCGTCATGCCATCTCGATATACGACATCAAGACAGGATTCTGCCAACCTCTCACATACGGCTACAGAAGCTGCTACGTGACGGACATATCTCCCGACGGCAAATATGTTCTCCTCCAGGTAAAGACAGACTCCATCCTGCATCGCCCGACATCACGCTACACAGTGCTGCGTGTCAACACACAGACACTTGCCGCGGATACCATTGTAAAGGAAGACGGATTCATCGCAAATGTCATCTTCGCGAAAGACAAGGACACATTCGTCATAAAGGCTACTCCCGAGGCTTTCGGCGGCATAGGAAACCGTGTGCCTGAGGGCATGACGCCGAGCATGTTCGACTATCACCTGTATCTCCTCGATGCAAAGACCAAGACCGTCAAGCCTCTGACTGCCGATGATAATACCAGCATCGAGTCCATGCAATACTCCGCAGCAGACGGCTTGCTCTATTATACTGCCGAGCGCGGAGACTCCATACTGCTTTACCGCATGGATCTGAAGAGCGGCAAATCGGTCATTATCCCTCAGCCTTTGGAGGCCATCAGCGGATTTGACATCGCAAGAAAGACCGGGAACATCATCGTACACGGCTCTTCCGCTGATGTCCCATACCGCGTATATGCCGTACCGGCAAAGGGCACAAAGCGGCCGACACTCGTCTGCGACCCGAACAAAGAGCTGTATGCAAACATAAAACTCGGAACAGTAAAGCCGTGGAAGTTCACCTCCTCACGCGGATATGATGTCACAGGATTCTATTTCCTCCCTGCCAATTTCGATTCCAGCAGAAAATATCCTGTCATCGTACATTACTATGGCGGATGCTCTCCGACATCAAGACGTTTCGGCAACGGTTCACATTATCCTGCACACTACTGGAATGCACTGGGATATATCGTGTTTATCGTCAATCCTTCCGGCGCGACAGGCTTCGGCCAGGAGTGGGCGGCACGCCATGTGAACACCATGGGTGAAGGTCCTGCACAGGACATCATAGACGCCACACGCCAGTTCGTGAAGGATGTGCCGCAGGCTGACAGCGACCGTATCGGCTGCGTGTCGGCATCATACGGCGGTTTCATGACACAGTACATGCTCACGAAAGACAATCCTTTCGCCTGCGGCATATCTCATGCAGGAATCTCAGACCACACATCTTACTGGGGAGAGGGATACTGGGGATACTCATACAGCGAGGTGAGCGCAGCCGACAGCTATCCATGGACACGCAAGGATCTGTTCGTAGACCGCTCTCCTCTCTACAATGCAGACAAGATAAAGAAGCCGCTGCTCTTCACCCACGGCACGGCAGACACTAATGTCCCTATAGGCGAGTCGATACAGATGTACACCGCACTGCGCCTTCTCGGCACACCGACGGCTTTCATACAGGTGGAGGGTGAGAACCATGGCATCATGAATCCTGAGAAAAGGACTAAATGGATAAACTCCATGGCGGCATGGTTCGACCGCTGGCTGAAGGACGACAGCACATGGTGGGACGCGATATACACACCGAAGAATCTTTAACGGAAAAAGACAATAACAGGGAAAAGACAAATGGAGAACAACAGAAACACATTCAGCGGCTCATTGGGATTCGTGCTGGCAGCCGCCGGCAGTGCTGTAGGATTGGGAAACATCTGGCGTTTCCCTTACCTTGCCGCACGCGACGGCGGCGGACTCTTTCTCGCACTGTACATCATCCTTGCCGTGACATTCGGCTTCACCCTGCTTATCACGGAAGTCGCCATAGGACGACGCTCCGGACAAGGGCCGCTGACGGCATACAGGTTTTTCAACAGGAAATGGGGCTTCCTCGGCATTTTCTCTTTCGTCATACCTTATATTATATATCCATATTACTGCGTCATCGGCGGATGGGTATTGAAATATTTCGCCACATATGTCACAAACGACAGCCATCTCGCCGTCAGCGACGGATTCTTCTCGGGATTCATCACCGAGATATGGCAGCCGCTGGCATTCATGACGATATTCGCCATAATGTGCTTCTACATCGTATATAAGGGTGTGGAGAAAGGCATCGAAAAGTATTCGCGCATCATCATGCCAGCACTGCTTATCCTTGTCGTATTCATCTGCATCTACTCCATGTTCATAAGCCATACCGACCCGCAGACAGGAGTGACGAGAACAGGCATCGACGGACTGAAAGTGTACCTGATTCCAAACCTTGAGGGGATGACGCTCAAGGGGATACTGATGGTCGCCCTTGACGCCACGAGCCAACTGTTCTTCTCGCTTTCCATAGCGATGGGCATCATGGTGACCTACGGCTCATATATGAAAAAGGACGTCAACCTCGGCAAGGCCATCGACCATATAGAGATATTCGACACGACAATAGCCATCCTCGCCGGCATGATGATTATCCCAGCCGTATACGTCTTCATGGGCACGGAGGGCATGTCGGCAGGACCGGGCCTCATCTTCGTGGCACTCCCGAAAGTCTTCGAATCCATGGGAGCCTTCGGTCCTGTCATGGGACTGGCATTCTTCACCATGGTGACATTCGCCGCCCTTACCAGCGCAGTGAGCATCCTTGAGGCCATCGTGTCGAGTGTCATGGACAAATGGGGATGGAGCAGGAAGAAGGCTGTGACCATCATGGCGACAACAGGTTTCGTATGGTCTGTCATTGTCTGCCTCGGATACAATGTCTTCTACTTTGAGTACGAGCTTCCAAACGGCGCAACGGCACAGATTCTCGACATCTTCGACTATGTCAGCAACAATGTCCTCATGCCGTTCCTGTCTATCTGCACATGCATAATGTTCGGATGGGTCGTCAAGCCAAATCTCCTCGTTGGCGAAATGAGACTCAACGGCTATTCCTTCCACAGGAAATCCCTGTACATCGTGATGCTAAAATTCATAGTGCCGATAATGCTTGCAATACTGCTCCTCGGCGCTTTCGGTTTCTACTGATAAGTACCGGCATTACAGATAATCTTACCTATGAGAAATCTCTTCCATATACTGAAAAACGACAGACAAGCTCTTCTCGGCCTGCTTGTCATAGCCGCAGCAACAGGCATACTGCTCTTTGCCAATGAGGGCATAAAGGATAGAACAGATATTATGGAAGATGACAGAAGGGAGAAGACAGAACAGGCGCAGAA